>NZ_JCANSZ010000043.1:0-65714 GCF_059570535.1 Streptomyces sp. CNP082 | reverse complement strand
CACGAGACTCCGGCCGCGTCAGCGGCAACCTCCGCAGACCACGCCGGTTTCACCGCGGCCTGCTCAACGCTATGTACCTCTCCGCGCTCTCCAGTCTTAAGGGCTGCCCAGCCTCCAAGGCGTACTACGCGCGCAAGAGAGCCGAGGGCAAGGGCCACAAGCAGGCGCTGCTGGCGCTCGCGCGCCGCCGCGTCAACGTCCTGTGGGCCATGATCCGCGACGGAGCGTGCTACGAAGCCACACCACCCGTCACGGCAGCGGCTTGACATCAGCATTGGGAAGCTCCTTGTCGGAAACAACCGTCCGGCGCCCCCTCCGGGCGCCTCTCACCCGTGCGTCGAGCGGGCGGGACGGATTTCGACAGCGGAGCGGAAGAAATCCCCCATGTGGCGTGCATCACATGAGTGGGCTCAGAGGCGGACCGCCGCGCCCGTGACGTGGACCCGGGGGTCGCCCGCGCGCAGCTCGACCTCCAGCAGCGAGGGGCGTCCCATGTCGTGCCCCTGGTGGAGGGTGAGCCGGGCCGCCTCGGCGGCGAGGCCGAGTTCGCGGGCGTACGCGCCGAAGGCAGCCGCCGCCGCGCCGGTGGCCGCGTCCTCCACGACGCCGCCGACCGGGAACGGGTCGCGGACGTGGAAGACGTCGGCGGACTCGCGCCAGACGAGCTGCACGGTGGTCAGGTCCAGCTTCTCCATCAGCGCGCGCAGCCGGTCGAAGTCGTAGTCGAGGTCGGCGAGGCGGGCGCGGGTGGCGGCGGCGAGGACGAGGTGGTGCGCGCCGGCGAAGGCGATGCGCGGGGGCAGGGCGGGGTCCAGCTCGGCGGCGGACCAGCGCAGCGCGGCCAGCGCCTCGGCGACGTCGGCGTCCGCGGCCTGACGGACCTGCGGCTCGACGCTGCTGAGCGTCGCCTTCAGCACGCCGTCCCCCTCGGTCACCGCCACCGGGACCCGGCCGGGCCGGGTGTGCAGCGCGAAGTCGCCGGCGCCCAGGCGCTCGGCGAGCGCGACGGCGGTCGCGACGGTGGCGTGGCCGCAGAAGGGGACCTCGGCGACGGGGCTGAAGAAGCGCGTCGTGAACGACCGCCCGGCGCCCGCCTCGTCCGCCGGTCCCGGGGTGAGGAAGGCGGTCTCGGAGTAGCCCACTTCGGCCGCGATGGCGACCATCTGCTCGTCGGTCAGGCCCGCGGCGTCGAGGACGATGCCGGCCCGGTTGCCCCCGGCGGGGTCGGTGGCGAAGGCGGTGTAGCGCAGTACGTCGGTCATGAGGGGTGCAACTTCCAGGAGGCAGCGGCTGTTCCCGCGGGTACGGGGCGCGCCGGCGCGCCCCGGCCGTACCCGGGTGATCTCCAGTTCGTATCACTGACGTGCGCGCGTCACTTCCCCCTCATCTCGGCGCCTGAGACTCTTCCCACACCCCACCCCCCTGAACGGAGAGGTGACCCATGCCCGAGTTCTCCCTCAGCCGCCGCCGCGCCCTCGGCACCGTGGCTGCCGCCGCCCTCGCCCCGACCGTCGCCGGGCTGTCCGAGGCGCGCGCCGACAGCCCCCGGCCCGGCCCCGGCGACGCGGACGAACTGCACGTCATGAGCTTCAACCTCCGCTACGCCTCCGCCACCCCGCCGAACTCCTGGCCCGAGCGCCGCCCCGTGATGCGGGAGCTGCTGCGCGAGGAGGAGCCGCACCTCGTCGGCACCCAGGAGGGGCTGTACCCGCAACTGCTCGACATCGCCGCCGACCTCGGCCGCCACCACGCCTGGATCGGCACCGGCCGGCAGGGCGGCAGCAAGGACGAGTTCATGGCGATCTTCTACGACATCCGCCGGCTCGCCCCGGTCGCCTTCGACCACTACTGGCTCTCCGACGAGCCGTACCTCATCGGCTCCAACACCTGGGGCAACGCCGTCCTGCGCATGGTCACCTGGGTGCGCTTCCGCGACCTGGCCACGGGCGGCGAGTTCTACCACGTCAACACCCACCTCGACCACGTCAACCAGCAGGCGCGCGAGCGCTCCGCCGCCCTGATCACCAGCCGCTTCGCGGAGTTCGACGCCACGCTGCCGCGGGTGGTCACCGGCGACTTCAACGTCCCCGCGCACGCCAACCCCGTCTACGACGCGATGCTCGCGGACGGCGGCCTCGTCGACACCTGGGACGCGGCCGAGCGGCGCAGCGACGCGTACGCCACGTTCCACGGGTACCGGCCGCTGGTGCCGGACGGCGCCCGCATCGACTGGATCCTCGTCACGCCGGCGGTGCGGACGCGGTACGCGCAGATCAACACGTACGAGCGCGACGGCCAGTTCCCCAGCGACCACCTGCCGGTGCAGGCGTTCCTGCAGTTCTGAGGGGCAGCAGGCGCAGGGGAGTCCGGTGCATGCCGGGCTCCCCCGCCGGGCGGGCCCCCGGCCCTCAGCCCTCGTCGGTCCTTGTCAGCCCTCGTCCGGGCCCCGGGTCTCCGCCCTGCGGCGCAGCCGCTCCAGCTCGCGCCGGTCCCGCTTCGTCGGCCGGCCCGTGCCGCGGTCGCGGCGGGCGATGGGGGCGGCCATCTCGCGCGGCGGCGGAGGCGGGCTGTGGTCGGCGTAGCACTCGACGGCCACCGGGGCTCCCACCCGCTTGCGCAGCAGCCGCTTGACCACGACGATCCGCTCCCGCCCGGCCAGCCGCACCCGCACCTCGTCGCCGACCCGCAGCGCCTGGGCCGGCTTCACGCGGTCGCCGTTGACGCGGACGTGCCCGGCCTTGCAGGCGGTGGCCGCCGCGGAGCGGGTCTTGGTGAGCCGTACGGACCAGATCCAGCTGTCGACCCGTACGCTCCCTTCCTCTCCAGCCATGTCGTCGACTCTACGGGCCCGGGCAACGGAATAATCCTCTCGGACCTGACCTTGGGAGGAGATCATGAAGGCGATCGTGACGAACGAGTACGGCGGACCGGAGAACCTGCGCCTCGACGAGGTGCCCAAGCCCAAGGTCGGTCCCGACCAGGTGCTGGTGCGGGTGAAGGCGGCCGGGGTCAACCCGGTGGACTGGAAGGTCGCCCGGGGCTATCTCGACCCCATGATGTACATCCACTTCCCGCTCATCCCCGGCTGGGACGCGGCCGGTGTGGTGGAGGCGCTGGGCGCGGACACCCCGGAGTTCGCGGTGGGCGACGAGGTGCTGGGGTACGTGCGCCGGGACGAGGTCGGGCAGGGCACGTACGCGGAGTACGTCGCCGCGCCCGCGCGGACCCTTACCCACAAGCCCGCCGCGCTGGGCTGGCAGGAGGCCGCGGCGCTGCCGCTGGCCGGGCTCACCGCGCTGCGCTCGCTGGACCGGGTGGGCGCCGGGGACGGCGAGACGGTGCTCATCCACGGCGGCGCGGGCGGGGTCGGCTCGCTCGGCGTGCAGCTCGCGGCCCTGCGCGGGGCGCGCGTGATCGCCACCGCGAGCGAGCGCAACCACGACTTCCTGCGCTCGCTGGGCGCCGAGCCCGTGACGTACGGCGCCGGCCTGGCCGACCGGGTGCGTGAGCTGGCGCCGGCCGGGGTGGACGCGGCGCTGGACTTCGTCGGCGGCGGTGCGGTGCAGGTCTCGCACGAGGTGCTGAAGGACGCGGCGCGGTCGGCGTCGATCGCGGACGGCGAGGTGAAGAAGCTGGGCGGGCAGTTGGTGTGGGTGCGCCCGGACGCCGAGGGGCTGGCGCAGTTGGCGGGGCTCGCGGCGGCGGGGAAGCTGACGGTGCACGTGGACGCGGCGCTGCCGCTGGCGGAGGCGGCGGAGGCGTTCCGGCGCAGCGAGTCGGGGCGTACGCGGGGGAAACTGGTGCTGGAGGTCCCGTAGCGGGACCGCCTCCGGCGGGGCGGCGGGTCCCTACCTGGTCGCCCTGCGCCATCCGCGGGGTCAACCCAGTGCCGCGGGCGCCGCAGGCGCGGGCCGATGAGCGCGGTTCTGCCGCGGCTCGGCGGGACACCGCCGTGGATGCGCGGCACCCGGCCGCGGTCCCGGGCGGGTGCACCGGTGCCCACCACCGGGCGCGCGCGGCGCGCAACCCGCGGGGTTACCCCGTCCCGCCGCCACGGGGTGGCCCCCGCGGGCGCCTGCCTGCATGGAAGCGCTTGCTACCCCGGTCGGCAACCCCCGCCGCACGAAGGGGAGTTGCCGGCTGCCGACCGCCGGGGACCGCTCAGCGCGGCGTGAGGTCCGCCGTCGCCTCCGGCGGCTGCGTGTCCTTCGACGCCGGCACCCCGGCCGCCGCGCCCTCCTCCGGGTCCGAGTCCAGCGAGTCGAGCAGCGCGTCCTGCTCCGCCCCGCCCTCGGGCCGCAGCAGCCCGATGCCCACGTACAGCACCAGCGACGTCAGCAGCGGCAGCCCCACGAGCGCCGCCTGCGAGGTGTCGTCCCGCACCCAGTGCAGCACCGACCACAGCCCGAGCCCGCCGGCCCACGACACGATCGCCGCCGTCGGCCCGCAGCGCCGGAACCACGGCAGCATGCCCAGCATCAGCGGGATCGAGATCGGCCCCATCGTCGCCGCCACCAGGTCCACGACCACGTCGAGCACGAAGCCCTCACCGCCGGTCGCGATGGCGATGATCATGCTCACCGATACGAACGCCACCGTCGTCACCCGGGCGAACGTCAACTGCGCCCGGTCGGTCAACTGCCGTACCCGCGGCACCAGCACGGGCGCCATGTCCCGGGTGATGACCGCCGAGATCACGTTGGAGTCGGAGGCCACCATCGCCATCGTGTGGCAGAAGAACCCCGCCAGCACCAGCCCCGTCAGCCCGGCCGGCATCAGCTCCTTCGCCAGCTCGATGTACGACTCCTCGCTGTTCTCCAGGCCCGGCACGATCAGCGGTGCCGCGAACATCGGCAGGAACAGGATGAACGGCCACACCAGCCACAGCCCGCTGGACAGCAGCGCCGAGCGCTTCGCTGCGGAGCCGGACGGCGCGGCCATGTAGCGCTGCGCCAGGTTCCACATGCCGCCGTTGTACTCGAAGGTCTTGACCAGCAGGAACGCCAGCACCAGGGTCGTCGTCACCGGACCGGTGACCGGGTCGTGGTGGCTGTCCGGCAGGTCGTCCCACATCGTCCACAGCGTGTCGACGCCGCCCAGCTCCGCCAGCACCGCCACGAACATCACCGCGCCGGCCAGCAGTTGGATGAGGAACTGGCTGAAGTCCGTGAGCACGTCCGCCCACAGCCCGCCGACCGCCATGTACGCCATCGTGGCCACGCCGGTGAAGAGGATCCCCCACTCCAGCGGCACGTCCGCGAAGCCCTGCAGCAGCACCGATATCGCCACCCACTTGGCCGCGATGTCGACGACCTTCAGCAGCGCGCCGCTGTACGCCAGCACCTGCTGGGTCGGCAGGTTGTACCGCTTGGCCAGGTACTCCAGCGGCGAGGCCACGTCGTGCTTCGCGCGCAGCCGCGCCCAGCGGGGCGCGAAGAGGAACGCGCCGACGCCGATGCCCAGGCCGATGGTCAGCGCCCACCACACGTACACCGTCAGCCCGTGGTCGTAGGCGACGGCGGCGAACGCGACGAACATCACCGCGCTGTAGCCGGACATATGGTGCGAGATGCCGGACAGCCACCACGGTATGCGGCCACCGGTGGTGAAGAAGTCCTTCACGGTGTGGATGCGGTTCTTCGACCACCAGCCGATGCCTACCATCACGCAGAAATAGGCACCGACCATGATCCAGTCAGCGACGGCCATCGTGACTCCTGCCTGTGTCTTCTCCGATGGGTGGGGGGTGGTGCACGGGCCGCGGGCGCCCGGCTCACCAACGGGCCCGCGCGGGGGTGAAACCGGGGTGCAGGCGGCGCATGTACGCGGTGTCGTCGCGGCGCCGGACGCCGCACTTCTCGTACTGCTCGTGCAGCACGGCCAGCGCGTCGCGGTCCAGCTCGACGCCGAGGCCGGGCCCCGGCGGCAGCGGTACGGCGCCGCCGGCGAAGGTGAGGGCCCCGGGTGCGATCACGTCCTGGCCGTCCGCCACCGTCAGCCAGGGGGTGTGGGTGTCGCAGGAGTGGTCGAGGTTGGGGGTGGCGGCGGCCAGGTGCGTCATCGCGGCGAGGCTGATCCCCAGGTGCGAGTTGGAGTGCATGGACAGACCGATGCCGAACGTCGCGCACAGCGCCGCGACCTGAGTGGACTTCAGCAGCCCGCCCCAGAAGTGGTGGTCCAGCAGCAGCACCCCGATGGCGCGGCGCGCGATCGCCGGCGGCAGGTGTTCGTGCGTGACCACGGCCATGTTGGTGGCCAGCGGCATCGGCACCTGCGCCGCGACCTCGGCCATCCCGTCGATGCCGGGCGCCGGGTCCTCCAGGTACTCCACCGTCCCGGCCAGCGCGGTGCCGACCCGTACGGAAGTCTCCGGCGTCCAGGCGGCGTTGGGGTCGACGCGCAGCGGCAGCCCGGGGAACTCCGCGGCGAGGGCGTGCGCCGCCGCGATCTCCTCGTCGGGCGGGAAGACCCCGCCCTTGAGCTTCAGCGACTGGAAGCCGTACTCCTCGGTCAGCAGCCGCGCCTGGGCGACGATGCCGTCCGGGTCGAGCGCCGCGCCGAAGCGGTCCGCGGGCGCGTCGGGGTGGCCGGCCCACTTGTAGAAGAGGTACGCGCTGAACGGCACCGCGTCGCGCACCGGCCCGCCGAGGAGGTCCGCCACCCGGCGGCCGGTGGCCTTGCCGACGATGTCCAGGCAGGCGACCTCGAAGGGCGAGAAGACGGCGTCGACGGTCTTGCCGTTGCTGCCGGCGCCGGTCAGGCCGTGCTGGTCGGAGAAGACGCCGGTGCCGACACTGGCCGCCACGCGGGCGTAGAGGGCGTGGTGGTGGCCGGCGTCGGCGCCGGTCAGAGCGCGGGCGGCGGCGCGCAGCCGGTCGAGGTGGGAGGCGTCGCCGTAGCTCTCGCCGAGGCCGGTCAGGCCGTCGTCGGTGACGACCTCGACGACGCTGCGCAGGGCCCACGGCTCGTGTACGCCGGCGGCGTTGAGCAGCGGCGGGTCGCGGAAGGCGACGGGGGTGACGGTGATCTCGCGTATCCGCATCCCTGGATTCACCGGGCCGCCCCCGCGATCTCCAGGCCGGCGGAGACGATCAGCTCCAGCTCGGCGAGGTGCTTGGGGTGCGGGTCGGCCAGCGGCGGCCGTACGCCGCCGGCGTTGAGGCCGCGCAGCCGGGCGCCGGCCTTGACCAGCGACACGGCGTAGCCGGGGACTTCGTTGCGCAACTGGACGAGGGGGACGTAGAAGCCGCTCAGCAGGCGGCGTACGAGCTGGTCGTCGCCCGCGGCCCGCGCGCGGTAGAAGGCGAGCGCCACCTCGGGGACGAAGCAGAAGACGGCGGACGAGTACAGCCGGGCGCCCACGGCCGCGTACGCGGCGGCCGAGACCTCGGCGGTGGGCAGGCCGTTGAAGAAGGTGAAGTCGCCGGCGGGGGTCCCCTGCCCGGCGAGGGCGGTGTGCACGGCGGGGATGATGCGCTGCATCAGCTCGACGTCGCCGAGCCCGTCCTTGAAGCCGGTGACGGTGGGGATCCGGGCGAGTTCCGCGGCGCCCGCGGGGGTGAAGCGGACGTTGTCGCGCTGGTAGACGACCAGCGGCAGGGCGGTCGCGGCGCCGATTTCGCGCACGTACGCGACGAGCCCCGCCTCCGGCCCGGTCACCAGGTACGGCGGCATCAGCAGCAGCCCGTCGGCGCCGGCCTCGGCGGCGGCACGGGCGCAGGCGACGGCGTGCGGCAGCGGGCCGCCGGCGCCGGCGAACACCGGCACCCGGCCGGCCGCGGCCCCGACGGCGGTACGGACCACGCGCCGGTGCTCGGCGCCGTCGAGCGCGTGGAACTCGCCGGTGCCGCAGGCGGCGAACACCGCGCCCGCGCCGTGCCCGACGCCGTCGGCGACGTGCCGGGCGAGCACGTCCTCGTGCACCGCGCCGGCGGCGTCGAAGGGGGTGAGGGGGAAGAACAGGATGCCGTCGAGCTGCACCGGAACCTCGATTCATCTATCTGAACGAAAGATATGAATCTGAATTGGTGCCGGAAACGTAGAGGTGGGTGCGACGGCCGTCAAGGGGGTGCGCGCGGGTTCAGGGTGTGGCGCCGGGGCGCCCCCGGGTGTGAACGGGGGCGTCAGTGCGGCCAGATGGGCGGGTCGGTGCAGAACGGGCCGCCCAGGTTCGCCTGGTCAGGCGCGTCCGGATCGTCGGGGCCGAGTTCGGCGAGCAGCTTGTCCGCGTACACCTCGGAGTCGTCCTCGGGCTCGTAGCCGAGGGCGCGCGCCGAGCCGAGGTCCCACCAGGCGCGGGTGTTGGCGGAGCTGCCGTAGACGACGGTGTGGCCGACGTCCTCGGCGGTCAGCGCGGCGTGGAACAGCCGGGCGCCGTCGGCGGGGCTGAGCCAGAGGGAGAGCATGCGCACGCTGGTGGGCTCGGGGAAGCAGGAGCCGATGCGCACGGAGACGGTCTCGATGCCGTGCTTGTCCCAGTAGAACTGCGCCAGGTCCTCGCCGAAGCACTTGGACAGGCCGTAGAAGGTGTCCGGGCGGTGCGCGGCGCCGGTGCCGATCAGCTCGGCGGCGGGGACGCGGCCGGCGTGGCGGGGGCGGGGGTGGAAGCCGACGGCGTGGTTGCTGGAGGCGAAGACGACGCGGGGGACGCCCTCTTCGCGTACGGCCTCGAAGAGGTGGTACGTGCCCTCGATGTTGGCCCGCAGCACCTTCTCGAACGTCGACTCCAGCGAGATCCCGGCGAGGTGGAGCACGGCGTCGGCCCCGCGGACCGCCTCGCGCAGGGCGGCGCGGTCGGCGAGGTCGGCGGTGACGGTGCGCTCGGGGCCCGGGGGGACGGCGACGCGGTCGAGCAGGCGCAGCTCGTAGCCGTGGGCGGGGAGCAGGGGGCGCATCAGGGTGCCGACGCCGCCGGCGGCGCCGGTGAGCAGGACGGTGCGCGGGGGGCGGTGGGCTGGCATCGTGGGCTCCTCGGTGGTTCGGGGGTGTGGGTCGGGCCGGACGCCGGGCCGGGCGCCGGGTGAGCGCCGGGTGGACGCCGGGTGGGCGGTCTTGACGGTGCGTCGGGGCGGCCATAGCGTGCCTGTTCATCAATATGGACGCCGGGCAGAAACGTGTACACCCTGATGATGACACCTCGTGCTTCGGTCTTTCTGTATCCCTGGGACGTCGTCGGCGACCCCGCCGCGCCGCGCCGGGTCGCGGAGTTGGGCGTACGGCAGGTGACGCTCGCCGCCGCGTACCACTCCACCCGCGCCGTCACCCCGCGCCACCCGCGCCACCGCATCGTCACCGCCAGGTACTCCGCCGTGCTCTACCCGCCGGACCCGAGCAGGTGGTCCGGCCGGGAGCTGCGCCCGTACACCCAGGACTGGGTGGACGAGGCCGACCCGTTCGGCGCGGCGGCCGAGGCGCTGACCGCGGCGGGACTCGAGGTGCACGCCTGGGTGGTGCTCGCGCACAACTCCCGCCTGGGCGCGGAGCATCCACAGACCTCCGTGGTCAACGCGCACGGCGACCGCTACCCGTGGGCGCCGTGCATCGCCCGGCCCGAGGTCCGCGACTACCTGGTCCGGCTCGCGGCGGAGGCGGCGACCCGGCCGGGGGCGCGGGGGTGTGAGCTGGAGTCGTGCGGCTGGTACGGGCTGGCGCACCTGCACGCGCACGACAAGACCGCCGGGGTGGCGCTCGACGCGGCGGGGCAGTTGCTGATGTCGCTGTGCTTCTGCGACCGCTGCCGCGACGGCTACGCCGCGTACGGCGCCCCACCGGACGACCTGCGCGCGGCGGTCACGGCGGCGCTGCGGCCGTACTGGGAGGGAACGGCCGCCGCGCCGCCGGCCGCCGCCGAGGCCGTGGAGGCGGCGGGCACCTGGGCCCGGATCGCCGGGCTGCTGGGCGCCGAACGCGCGGCGGCGGTGCTGGGCTGGCGCCGCGCGGCGGCCACCCGGCTGCAGCGCGAGGCGGTCGCGGCGGTACGGGCCGAGGCCCCGGACTCCGCGTTCCGCGTCCTGCTGCACGCCGCTCCCGAGCCGTACGCCTGCGGCGCGAACGCGGGGGTGGACCCGGCGGAGGTCCTGACGTTCGCGGACGGCCTGGTCCTCCCCTGCACAGGCGGCCCCGCAACCCGCACCGCCGCCCTGGACCCGTGCACCCCCCACCGCCGCCCGCACACGACGCTGGCGGCGAACTTCACGGTGGTCTCGGGCCTGGGCGGCACCCCGGCAACGCTGGCGCAGGACGCGGCCCACGCGGTGAAGCTGGGCGCGGACGAACTGCGGCTGTACCACGGGGGGCTGGCGTCGGGCCAGGACCTGGCCCGGGTGGCGGAGGCCCTGGGCGCTTGAGTCTCCCGTAGGGGGAGACGCCAAGGTAGGGGCATGAACGGCGACACGCTCTGCACGATCGGCGAACTGGCCCGGCGGACCGGCCTGACGGTCAAGACCATCCGGTTCTACTCCGACCGCGGACTCGTGACGCCGACGGACCGCAGCCCGGCCGGCTACCGCCTCTACGGCAGCGACGCCGTCGCGCGCCTGGACCTCGTGCGGACCCTGCGGGACCTGGGGGTGGACCTGCCCACGATCCGCAGGGTCGTGGACCGGGAACTCCCGCTTCCCGAGGTCGCCGCAGCGCACGCCGACGCCCTGGCCGTGCAGATCCGCGTCCTGCGCCTGCGGCACGCGGTGCTGAGGACGGTGGCCGAGCGCGGGCTCACCGCGGAGGAGGCGGATCTCATGCACACGCTGGCCCAGCTCTCGGAGGACGAACGCCGACGTCTGATCGGCGACTTTCTCGACGCGGCTTTCGGCGGCCTCGACACCTCCCTGTTCGCGGGGGTCAGGCGCTCGATGACCCCCGAACTGCCCGGCAACCCCGAGGCGGAGCAGGTCCGCGCGTGGGTGGAGTGGGCCGAACTCAGCATGGACCCGGACTTCCGCGCCAGCGTACGGCGGATGACCGAGGGCATCGCGGCCGAACAAGCACAGCGCGGCACCGCGGCTCCGCGCCGCGGCCTCGGTGCGGTCGTCCGCGACCGCGCCGTCCCCGCGCTGGCGGCGGGCATCGCCCCGGCCTCGCGCCAGGCCGACCCGATCGTCGCGGCCCTCGCGGCGCACTACGCACACGCCCTCGGCCGCCCTGACGACGCCGGGCTACGCCGCCTGCTGCTGGCCCGGCTGGAGAGCGTGAGCGACCCGCGCCGGGACCGGCACCTCCACCTGCTGGCGGTGATGAACGGCTGGCCCGCTCCGGAGCGCCTGGCGCCGGCGTTCGACTGGTCCGCCCAGGCCGTACGCGGGCGGATGGAGGGCCAGTAGCGGACCCTCATCTCCTGACGGGCCTCCTGACCGGGTACGCCGCCGGCCCCCGCCGTCGGCGGGGGCCGGTCGCTCGGGTCCGGGTCCGCTCAGGCCGGAAACTCACCGGCCTTGACGGCGGCGACGAACGCCGCCCAGCCATCGGCGGGAAACATCAGAGCGGGCCCGTGCGGGTCCTTGCTGTCGCGGACGGGAACGGCGCCGGGGATCCCGTCGGCGACCTCGATGCACTCGCCCCCCTGGCCGTTGCTGTAGCTGGACTTGCGCCAGCTCAGAGTACGTGCGTCAGGAATCTTCTTCATCTTCGTATTCTTTCAGGTAACTTCGGACCAGGTCCAGGGATTCGCCCTCCGGTAACGCCTTGGAGCGGGCTACGTCGAGCATCTGCGTGAGCTGGAGGACCTTCCTCGGCGACTCCACCGGCTCCCCGGAGACGAAGCTCTCGACATAGCCGATCGTCGCGCCGTTCTCCAGGGTGAGCAGGCTCAGGCTCCCGCCCAGGAGCGGGTGCGCCCCCTGTGCAAAGGGAAGCACCTGAACTGAGACACGGGGCGACTCGACCATCGTGAGTATGTGCCGGAGTTGCCCAGTCATGCACTCTGAGCCCCCCATTGGGCGCTTCAGTGCGGCTTCATCCATGATTGCCCAGTAGAACGCCGTATCCGCCTTGCCGAATACGCGCTTACGGCGCATCCGCGCCGCGACCTGCTCGTCAATCTGCGCCTCGGACTCCCCGGGCAGCGACTCGCGAAACAGCGCACGTGCGTAGTCCTCGGTCTGCAGGAGGCCGGGAATCAGGCTGCTGCCGAAGACCTGGATGCGGGTCGCCTTCTGTTCCTTCTCCAGGACTTCCTGAATGTAACCGGGCACGGACGAGTCCTGCGCCACTGCCAACAGGTCCGCGAAGAGACCGGCAGCTTTGAAGAACGTGTCCAGGGCCTCGGCGAGCGCCTGTGAGGGGAGCTGCTCCCCGCGCTCCACCCGGCTGATGTACGTGTGCGGGTAGCCGAGCTTGTCGGCGAGCGCGCGTTGCGAGAGTTCCGCGCTCTCCCTCATACGACGCAGGCGCCGCCCCAGCACCGTACGCGGGGTGAGCTTGCCGTCGTCCTCGTTGATCAGCTCCACGTCGAACACACCTCCAATTCGTCGTCCATGGAAGGGCTTTGGTGACGGGGCAAGCGTGTACCCGGCACGGTCCGTCAGCAATGCTGTTGCCACCGGCTCACTCTCACGAGTGGGTGCGGGGTGAGGAGCGTGGTCGAAATGACGGGAAGAGCGCAGCGGGCCGCTTTGGCATGCGTGGAAGAGGCTGAATCGGTATGCCGGCAGCTACGGGACGGACTTGAGGGTGCGGGGGTGGTGCTGCCGTCCCTGGGACTTGATCCGGTGTCGATGAGCGCGCGGTCGCCGCGGCCGTTGATTGATTTGGGGCGGTGCAATGTCGAGGTGGCCAGGAAACTCGCTGCCGTGCTGGCAGCGGCGGGTGAGGGGGAGCGGGAGCGCGCCGTATGAGCGCCGGTCCGGTTGCCCCTCGCGGAATTCGGTTTGGGCCGGGGGCTCTGCCGCCCGCGCGTGCTGACAATGGCAACGGGTGGGTTTCCGGCCGGTGCTGGCTGTACTGCCGCCGGGAAGGTGTGCGGGTGTGGTGGATCGGTTCGGTGAAAACTCCCGCGGGCCATGGGCACCTGTACGCCTGCGGGGAGTGTGCGGCAGAGGTGGATGCCATGGTTCGCACCGAACTTCACCGCAAAGACGTCGGTGCGCTGTCCGCACTCCCGTCGTCATTCCGGCGGGAGGGCGTGCGCGGTGGCGAGCGGGAGCCGTGTCCGCACCCTGCTACGGAGCGGCGCAACGGCAAGACATTCTGCGCGCGCTGCAAAGCGCAGTTGTACCTGTAGCTTCCGCCCCTTGCCGTGAGCGCCACCGGGCAGCGATGCGCCCTCCGGGGTATGGCTTGCCGCTTGCCGTGCCCCGGCGTTGTCACCGTGTGGAGCACGGCTGGGGGAGGTGCGGTGCGCCAGGCGGGGCGCACTTCGTAGGCGCGGGGAACCGCAGACCGGCGCCGCGACCGGCGTGGTCGTGCGCCATACGGCGGACGCCACAGGGGTGCGGGGCGGGGCGGTTGCCGGGCGGCCCGGCCGACGTGGGGTGTGCGTCGGGGCGGCCGGGTCGGCGGCGGGGGCGGTGCCGGGGCAACGCCCCTCAGCCACTCACCCCGGTCGGGTGGGGCGGTGCGCGTGCGTGCCGATGGGGAAAACTCGCTCTCCGTGGGTGATTTGAGCCGTTTCGGCGGGTGGGTTACCGCGAGTTACGACCGTTTTCCTCCGCCGGGAGCGCCCGACCCGGCCGCCCCGGCGCCGCCCTCACGCCGGGCCGCAGCCGTCCCCCGACCCCGTCCACCCCGGCGCCGCCCCCACCGACCGACCCGGCCGCCCCCACCACCAAACCGGCCGCCCCAACGCAGCCAGTCGCGGCAGTGAGCAGGCGATGTCACCGCGCCTGCGTACCCTTGGGCGGGTGTGCGGGGAGTATCGGGGGCGCACGGAGCGTCGGGGGGTCGGCGAACATCGAAGGCCCCGCGGCGAACATCGAAGGCCCCGCGGCGAACATCGAAGGCCCCGCGGCGAACATCGAAGCCCGGCACACCCGAGGGCTCCGGCGAACACCCGGGGGCCCACCGCCTCCGACCCCGCTCGACGGTCCCCGTCGAGCGGCGTAGTCAACGGTCGAGTTGAGCGGTCTGCTGGCTGCACCGCTCCGCGGACACCCCGAGCCGCGGCGCTGACAGGCGGCACCGGCACGGTCCGTTCCCGGCGCCCGGTTCGGTCAGCCGCCCCCCGCCGGTCGCCGGTCGCCGGTCAGACGGTCGGCGGCGTGACCGCCTCCGCGGTCCCCGGCGACACCTGCACCTTCGGGCCCCTGCCTGCGCCTTCGGGGCGTACGCCCGACAAGGTCGCCGCCACTCCCTCCAGGCCGATCACCGTCGCGATCAGCGGGCGCGGGTCCACCTCTCCCTCCGCGTACGCGCTGATCGTTTCCGCCAGGCCCGGGGACCCGCTCAGGATGCCCACCGCCGTGGCGTCCTTGAGGGCCAGGTTGCGGGTGTCCAGCAGGCTCGGGGTGCCCGCCAGGCCGATGAAGACCACCCGGCCGCCCGGCTCCACCCACTCCACCGCCCGCGCCGGGAGGGCCGCCGCGTTGGAGGCGTCGATCACCGCCTCGTACGGGACGGAGGGCAGCGACTCCGCCGTCCAGCAGCGGTCGAAGCCCAGGGTCGCGGCGAACTCCAGCGTCGCCGGGTCGCGGCCCAGCACGTGGACCTCCGCGCCCGCGCGGCGGGCGAACATCGCGGTCAGCAGGCCGATCGTGCCCGGGCCCGTAACCAGCACCCGGTCGCCCGGCGCGACCCCCGCCGCGCGGGCCGCGCGCAGCGCGTTGCCGCCCGGTTCCACCAGGGCGCCCAGCGCGTCGTCGACCGTGTCCGGCAGGGCGTGCAGCGACCATGCCGGGACGGCCAGTTGCGCGGCGAGTGCGCCCGCGTGGCCGAGGATGCCCACCTCACGGCGGCTCTCGCACAGGTGCTGCCGCCCGCCCCGGCAGCGGCGGCAGGCGCGGCAGCCCAGCATCGTGTCGCCCGTCACCCGCCGGCCCACCCAGGCCGGGTCCACGCCCGCGCCGACCGCCGTGACCCGGCCCGACCACTCGTGCCCGGGGCGTACGGGGAACCGCGAGCGCCCGTCGCGCAGATACTGCAGCTCGCCCGTGTACAGCTCCACGTCCGTTCCGCACACCCCCACGCGCGCGACGTCCACCACCGCCTCGCCCGGCCCCGCCACCGGCGGGGCGACGTCCTCGACCGACGCGCGGCCGGGGCCGTGCAGCACGAACGCCCTCAAGGCCGGCCGTCAGTGCGACTCACGGCTCACCTCCGAGCCCGTCGAGCCGACCAGGAAGTCCAGGTCCGCCCCGGTGTCCGCCCCCAGGACGTGGTCCACGTACAGCCGCTCCCACCCCCGCCGCGGCGCCGCGTAGGCCGCCGCTGCCGCCTCGTTGGGGGTACGGGCCGCCAGCTCCGCGTCCGGTATATCGACGGAGAGGCTGCGTCCCGGTACGTCGAGGCTGATCCAGTCTCCGTTGCGCACCAGCGCCAGCGGACCGCCCGCCGCCGCCTCCGGCGCGACGTGCAGCACCACCGTGCCGTACGCCGTGCCGCTCATCCGGCCGTCGCAGACCCGCACCATGTCGCGTACGCCCTGCTCCAGCAGCTTGCGCGGCAGCGGCATGTTGGAGACCTCGGGCATGCCCGGGTAGCCGCGGGGGCCGCAGCCGCGCAGGACGAGCACCGAGTCGGCGTCGACGTCGAGGTCCGGGTCGTCGATGCGGGCGTGGAAGTCCTCGATGCTGTCGAAGACGACGGCCCGCCCGCGGTGGCGCAGCAGTTCGGGGGAGGCGGCGGCGGGTTTGACGAGGGCGCCGGAGGGGGCGAGGTTGCCGCGGAGCACGGCGATGCCGGCGGCGGGCTGCAGCGGCGCCTCGCGGGTGCGGATGACCTCGGGGTCCCAGATGCGGGCCTCGTCCAGGTGGTCCACCAGCGGGCGGCCGGTGACGGTGAGCGCCGCCGGGTCGAGGAGGTCGCGTACCTCGTTCAGCACGGCCGCCAGGCCGCCCGCGCGGTACAGGTCGTCCATCAGGAACCGCCCGGCCGGCAGCAGGTCGGCCAGCAGCGGGACGTCCGCGCCGACGCGGTCGAAGTCGTCGAGCGCCAGCGGGACGCCGAGGCGGCCGGCGAGGGCGAGGAGGTGGACGACGGCGTTGGTGGAGCCGCCGGTGGCGGCGAGCGCGACGATCGCGTTGCGGAACGACGCGGCGGTCATGACGTGCGACGGGGTACGCCCCTGCCGTACCAGCTCGACCGAGAGCTTCCCCGACTCGTGCGCCGCCTCCAGCAGCCGGCTGTCCGGCGCGGGCGTGCCGGCCAGGCCCGGGAGGACCATGCCCAGCGCCTCGGCCATGACGGCCATCGTGGAGGCGGTGCCCATGGTGTTGCAGTGCCCGCGGCTGCGGATCATCGAGGACTCGGAGCGGGTGAAGTCCCGTTCGGACAGGGTGCCCGCGCGCACCTCCTCGCTCAGCCGCCACACGTCGGTGCCGCAGCCCAGCGGCTTGCCGCGGAAGGTGCCGGTGAGCATCGGCCCGCCGGGGACGACGAGCGCGGGCAGGTCCACCGAGGCGGCGGCCATGAGCAGCGCGGGGATCGTCTTGTCGCAGCCGCCGAGGAGCACCAGGCCGTCGACCGGGTTGGCGCGGAACATCTCCTCCGCCGCCATCGCCGCCATGTTGCGCCACAGCATCGCCGTGGGGCGCACCTGGGTCTCGCCGAGCGAGACCACCGGCAGCTCCAGCGGGATGCCGCCGGCCTCGTGCACGCCGTCGCGTACGGAGCGGGCGACCTCGGTGAGGTGGGAGTTGCAGGGGGTGAGGTCGGAGGCGGTGTTGGCGATGGCGATGTGGGGGCGGCCGGAGAACGCGTCGTGGGGCAGGCCGCGGCGCATCCACGCGCGGTGGATGTACGCGTTCCGGTCCGTACCCCCGTACCACTGGGTGCTTCGCAGCTCGGCAGCCATGCACCGTCCTTCGTGTCGCAGGGGCGAACCTCCGCACAGTAGACGACTGCTGCGCGCGCTGCCTAGCCGTTGACGAGCAACTCCGGGCCGTCACTCCGGGGCGAACACCCCCACCGCGTCGTACGCGATCCACGACCCGCTCGTCTTGCGCAGTGTCAGGACGTTCTCCCCGGCCCTGAACAGCTCCGCTGCCAGCGGCAGTTCGTAGTACGACGGCTTCAGCACGCTGCCCGCCCTGGCCGCGTCGCCCTCCAGCGACCCGCGGGTCGCGCCGCCGCGGAACTCCAGCGTCCGCACCGCGTTGCCGTTGAGCGCGAGTTCGGCGGTGCCGGCGAGGGTGGCGTGCGAGTCGATCAGCCACAGCGCGAAGCCGAGGTCGCCCACGGGGGCCGCGGGCAGGTCGAAGCGGAGCGTGAACGTGTGCTCCTTGCGGCCGGCCCAGGCGTCGCTCGGGCCCGGGTGCAGGTAGCACCAGTCGCGGCCGGGGTCGGAGGCGCCGTGGCGGAAGTCGGCGTCCTGCGGGAAGGCCGTCGGGTACTGCGCGCTCAGGTTCGGCGACAGCGCGAACTCCAGCCCCCGGTGGTCGAACTCGCCGACCTGCGCCACCGGGCGGCCCGCGGCGAGTGAGCGCTCGTTCGTCGCGTCGACGGCGCGCGCGGGCCGGGTCCGGGCGCCGGAGTCGACCACGGCGACGACGGTGTAGCGGCGGGTCAGCGGCTGGGGGCCGACGCGGTGGGTGTGGTGCGGGAAGAGCGTGCGGGCGAGGAGGGTCTCGCCGCCGGAGTCGTCTGAGTCGCCTGAGAGTTCGTGGACCTCGTAGTGGTCGACGAGCTGTTCGGGGCCCGTCCGGTACGGGCGCCAGGTCAGCTCCACGACGCCGAGGCCGCCGGCGGCGGCGAGGCCGGCGACGGTGCCCGGCGCGTGGCCGGCGTCCGGGCTCCCGGCGGCGGTGTCCGCGGCGGTACGGGTGGTGTCGGTCATCGTCAGCTCACCTTCTGCATGCCGGGGCGGCCGTGCTCGACCCGGAAGCGGTCGAGCGTGAACCCGGCCGCCTTGTTGTCGGCCCGTACGTAGGGCACCGCCCGGTACTCGGCGGTGACCGCGTCGGCGTCCGCGTGGCCGAGGACGTAGCCGCGGCGGCCGTCGTAGAACTGCATCCAGGGGTGCTGCATCCAGTCCTGCGTGTAGTTGTCCGTGGGCGCGCCGTCGCCGTCCGAGGCGATGGACGTACCGAGGAACTCGCTGCCCACGACGCGCGATCCGGGGTCGGCGAAGTCCGCGAGGAGGTCGCCGGCGATGGAGCGGTGGCAGTCGCCGGTGAAGACGACGGACGGCGCCACGCCGGGTTCGCCGAGGACGTCGAGGAGGCGCTGCCGCGCGGCCGGGTAGCCGTCCCACTGATCGACGCGGTTCTCCGTCACCCGGACCAGGCCGACCTGCTGGAGCAGCAGGTTCCAGCGGGCGTCGGAGGTGCGCAGCCCGTGGTAGAGCCAGCGCTCCTGCTCCCGGCCGAGCATGGTGCGTCCGGGTGCGTGCTGCTCGGCGGCGTCGGCCGGCTTGGGGTCGCGGTACTGGCGGGCGTCGAGGACGTGCAGGGTGGCCGGCCCGTAGCGCAGCCGGCGGTGCAGCCGGGCGTCGGGGCCGTGGGCGAGGGCGAGCGCCGGCAGCGGGCAGTTCTCGTAGTACGCGCGGTACGCCACCGCACGGCGGAGCAGGAAGTCCTCCTCGCTCAGGCCGTAGTACGAGTTCTCGTCGGAGTAGTCGTTCTGCACCTCGTGGTCGTCCGGGGTGAGGATCCACGGTGCCGCGGCGTGCACGGCCTGGAGGTCGGGGTCCGTCTTGAACAGCGCGTAGCGCAGCCGGTAGTCGGCGAGGGTGTTGGTCTCCATCTCGTGGCGGGCGCCGGGCAGCGGGGCGCTGCGCCACATGTTGGCGGCGGTGATGCCGTACTCGTAGATGTAGTCCCCGAGGAAGAACACGACGTCCGGGTCCTTGTCGACCAGGTCGCGGTACGCCGGGAAGTAACCGTGGTACCACGCCTGGCAGGAGGCGGTGGCGAAGGTGAACGAGCCGCGCGCGGAGCGGGCGTCGGGCGCGGTGCGGAACCGGCCCACAGGGCTGGTATGGCCCTGCGTACGGAAGCGGTAGAAGTACTGCCGTCCCGGGCGCAGCCCGCGGACCTGCGGGTGGACGGAGTGCCCCAGCTCCGGCAGCGCGACTGCGGAGCCGGCGCGGACGACCCGGCGGAACCGCTCGTCCTCCGCGACCTGCCAGGCCACGTCGTAGCCGGCGCGGGGCATGCCGCCGTGGCCGTCGTCGGCGAGCGGGTCCGGCGCCAGCCGGGTCCACAGCACGGCGCCGTCGGCGGCCGGTTCGCCGCTGGCGACGCCCAGCCGGTACGGGTCCTCGCGCAGCCGGGGCGCGCCGCCCGCGGCCTCGGCCCGCCCGGCGAGCCCGGCCCCGGCCAGCAGCGCGCCGACGCCGACGCCCGCGGCCTGCAGGAACGACCGCCGGCGCGGCGAATGGGGTGGTGAAGTCACCTGAGCCTCCCGGGCGTTGTGAACATCCGGAAGGATGTTCGCCGCGGGGGGTGGCCGGGGCACGACGTGCAGGTGAAGGGCCGCGGGACGGAAGGGAGACGATCAACGGGGCGGCGCGGGCCCGCCCGTGGCCGTACGGGCGCGCGGGCGGTTGCCGGCGGCCGTCAGATGTACTGCGCGACCCGCCGCTCGGCGGCGTCGAGGTACTCGCTGAGCGCCCGGCGGGAGCGGGTGAGCGTGGTGATGTGCGCGTCGAGCCCGTCCAGCCGGTCGCGGAACTTGTCGATGAGTTCGGGGCACGGCTCGAAGTCGGGTCCCGTGCCGGTGGCGCAGGGCAGGAGCCAGGCGATGTCCGGGGTCGACAGGCCGGCGTCGAGCAGCCGCCGGATCTGGGCGACGGTGAGCACGGCGTCGTCGGTGTACTCGCGGTAGCCGTTGCCGGAGCGCTCGGGTTTCAGCAGGCCCTGGGCCTCGTAGTAGCGCAACTGATGTGTGTGGACGCCGGTACGCCGGCTCAGCTCGCCGATCCGCATGCGCGCTCCTCCTCCGCCGCTGACCTTCACACCTTGACCTTCATACCGGTATGAACGTTGAGCATTCTGCCATGACGACCGACAAGCAAGCGGAAAACGCCCCTGCCCCCGTCGCCGTACTCGGCCTCGGCCTGATGGGCCACGCCCTCGCCGCCGCCCTGCACCGCGCCGGGCACCCCACCACCGTCTGGAACCGCACCGCCGCCAAGGCCGACGACCTCGTCGCCGCCGGCGCCGTACGCGCCGCCACCCCCGCCGCGGCCGTCGCCGCCGCCCCGCTGGTGGTCGCCTGCGTCACCGACTACGACGCGCTGCGCGCCCTGCTCGACCCCGTCGAGGCCGCCGCCCTCCGCGGCCGGACCCTGGTCAACCTCACCACCGGCACCTCGGATCAGGCCCGCGACACCGCGGCGTGGGCCGCCGAACGCGGCCTGACGTACCTCGACGGCGCCATCATGGCCACCCCGCAGGGCATCGGCACCACGGACGCGACCATCGTCGTCAGCGGCCCGCGGGCGGACTTCGACCGGCACGCGCCGGCGCTGCACGCCCTGGCCGGCGACACCCCGTACCTCGGCGCGGACCACGGGCTCACGGCGCTGTACGAGATGGCGGTGGTGGGCCTGATGTGGAGCATCCTCAACGGCTGGCTGCAGGGCGCCGCCCTGCTCGGCACGGCGGGGGTGTCGGCGGCGGAGTACACCGCCGTCGCGGCGAAGGGCGTCCCGACCGTCACCGGCTGGCTTCCCGGCTACGCGAAGCAGATCGACAGCGGCACCTTCCCGGCGGACGACGCCACGCTCGACGTTCACCGGGCCGCGATGGCACACCTCGTAAAGGAGAGCGAATCCCTCGGCGTGAACGCGGAGTTCCCGGCGCTGATCAAGGCGTTCGCCGACCGGGCCGCGGCGGCGGGCCACGGCGACGAGGGATATCCGGTGATGATCGAGGAGTTCCGCCGCCCGGCGGCGCAGCCGCGGTGACCCCACCGCAGGAATACCACCGACAGACCAGGACTTGGCAGAGAACATGACCGCGACCTCGTACGACCCCCGCGCGCTGCTGGCGGAGAGCCGGCTCGGCGTGCTGGCCACGATCAAGAAGGACGGCCGACCGCAGCTCTCGCCCGTCATGCCGTTCTACGACCGGGAAGCCGGCCTCCTCCACGTGTCGATGACCGAAGGGCGCGCGAAGACCGCGAACCTGCGCCGCGACGCCCGCGCCGCGCTGGAGGTCACCGCCGGCGACGGCCGCTCCTGGGCCACGGCGGAGGGGACCGCCACCCTCACCGGGCCAGGCACCGATCCGCATGGCCCGGAGGTCGAGGCGCTGGTGGAGTACTACCGCGCCGCGGCGGGGGAGCACCCCGACTGGGACGAGTACCGCGCGGTGATGGTCGCCGACCGCCGGGTGCTGATGACGATGACCGTGGACCACGTCTACGGTGAACGGCTCGGCTGACGCACGCGCGCACAACGGGGTGACGGAATGCCGCCGTCACCCCGCACGCGTCCACGGGCGTCATCCCTGCGGCAGGCAGGCAGACCGGCAAGCGGGGGTGGAGGTGTGGCGGCGCACTCGTGATTGCGTACGCGGACGTGCCCTACGGGCGACGGCGGCGCGCGGCCCCCGCGGCGCGGCGGCGCGCGGCCGGCCGCCGAAGCGGCCCGGGGAGCCCCCCGGGCCGCTTCGGTATGTCGGACAATGTCCGGACTGCCGGGCAGCCGAAGAGATCGCGATCCGGCGATCTCACGCACCACCGCCCCGGCGCGGGCGCCAGTCGAGCGTGGGCGCGTGGTTGAGGATCTCGTTCTCCAAGTGCTGCAGCGCGGGCCGGGGGTCGATCCCCAGCTCCTCCGCCAGCCTGCGCTGGTTGGTGCGCAGCACGGCGAGGGCGTCGGCCTGCCGGCCGGCCCGGTACAGCGCCAGGCTCAGCAGCTCGCAGCCGTACTCACGCAGCGGATGCGCCTGCGTGAACGCCTCCAGTTCGGCCACCGCCATCTCGTGGGCGCCCACCGCGAGCAGCGCGGCGCACCGCCCCTCGATGACCGACAGCCGCAGCTCCTCCAGCCGGGCGACCTCGGGCCGTACGTAGGTGGTGTCGGCCACCTCCGCGTACGCCTGCCCCCGCCACAGCATGAGACCGGCTTCTAATTCACGCAGCGCCTCCTCGGGCTTGCCGCGGTCGAGCGCCTCCCAGCCGGCGCCCGCGCGCTCGCTGAACCGGTGTACGTCGACCTCGACGACGTTGTTGTCCAGCAGGTAGCCGCGGCCGTAGGTGCGGAGCACGGTCGCGGAGGTGCGCGGGGCACGGTTGGGTTCCAGGACGCGGCGCAGGTTGGCCACGTACGCCTGCAGTGACGTGATCGCGGAGGGCGGCGGGTTGCCGGTCCACAGCTCCTCGACGATGACGTCGACCGCCACCGGCTGGCCCACCTTGCTGACCAGCAGCGCGAGCAGGGCCCGCTGCTTGGGCGCGCCCAGGTCCAGCAGCCGGCCGCCGACCACGGCCTCGATGGGTCCGAGGGCCCGGAACTCCGCCATGGGCCGGGGCGGGGCAGGGGTCATGGACGGCTGCGGGGCGCTCCAGCGGATCGGGCGCGACGGGGCCGGAGGCGCGGTCGGCCGTGCCTCCGGGAGAGCCGGCCCGCTGGGCGTTCCGACGACGAGGGGGGACGGAGTGGATTCAAGTTCGAGATCAAGTTCCTTGGCGAAATACACCTTCAATATCTCGTTGGCGCGGCGGAGTTCCTGAACCTCGCGCTCCAGCTCCGCGATCCGCCGCGCGTCTCCGGTACCGGTTCCCATCCGCTGCCCGCCCTCCGAGTGGGACTGGCAGCTTCCACCCGATCCAGCGCCGATAACCATCGTGTCGACGTTGGTTCTGTCGTTCGTCATCTCTGAACTCCCAACATCTCACCGCCTTTTCCGGGGCGCCTGGCCATGGCCGGGTGTCGGCCTGGCCGGCTGCCGGCCCCTACAGCCAAGCAGGATCCGGTCACCGTACGTTCCGTGCGGTGTACGCGAGTGGTACTGCGTGGCGCTCTGGAGAGCGCTCTCACACCGCGGCATGACAGCGGCCCGTCCGCGGGGCGGCGCCATGGGTGGGCGCTGCCGGGCACGGGACGGGCCGCGGAGACGACGTGCGCCGCGTCGGAGAGCGTAGGCGCCGCAAGGATTTGCTGCCGAAAAGCAGCAATCGCAACTGGAGTGATGTGACATTCGACTTTTGCCGGATGCGCCGGCCAGGGTTTCTCGATCTGGCCGCGTGGCCAGTGGCCGACTTCCGGGCCTGCGTCGATCATTAACATTTCTGCTGCCCCCGTGATTGTTGTCCAGTTCCCCGAGACTGGCCGGGGGTCAGCGTAGCCGTGAACGCTAATCCAGTCAAGGCCCGGCAATGCCGGCCTCGGCTTTACGCGGCCGATACACAACGCAATGGATCTCCGCCTGCTGGACACCGAGAGCAACGATCGACGGCGGGGCTTCGACGCTTTCTTCCCAGCTATTCGATCTCAACACCGCTATGGGGGGATGTCAACACCGTTCCGGCGCTGGTGACGACTTCTTGATCTAGCATCCGCCCGTTCCCGCACGTCGAAGGTCTGATCGATTCCTCCATCAGAGACGGAGGGGGCAAGGTCCTGCCATCCTCCGGAACATGGCAGGAAATTGCTATCCCCGGCGCCGCCGGGACGTTTTTGCAAGATCGACCGCGGACCTCTCCCGGCCCGCCGTGGCGGGGACGGATGCCCAGGTCGGCGGGGTTGCGAGGGGTGGGAACGTCCGGAGGGCACTCTTCCGTTTCGGGTCCGGTCCGGTGTGCCGGCGCCGGCCTCGCGGCGGCGGCGCCGCGGCCCTCGACGCGCGTAGCAGAGCGTGACGGTCCGGCCCCCGCCCGCGGGTCGTGTACGAGCTGCCTGAGGAAGCGTCGGCGGGTGGCAAGTCCGGCAAAGTCGGCAATGAAATTTCATCCCGGTCCGCGGCGAACGAACGGATGCCGCTCCGGGGCTGGTCACGGGCCCGCCCGGATGCGGAGCCTCACCTTTCCGGTGCCGGGTTCAGGCGATTATCGCGGTGAAATAATCCGGTGTTCGCCGGGATGTCATCAAAGCCGCAGGGCGGCCCGCGGCGCGCTGCGCCGCCTGACTTTCTCTCGCATATTCCTATTTCCGAGTCCGGTGAATTAGATCTTCCGGAACTTCCCCGCGGTGTCGCCGGTTCTTTGCAATGAGACCGAAAGCGGAATCGATCAGAAGGGTGTGAGCCGTGCGGGAAGGGACAGCCTGCCGGAATGGCATATGACGATCACGGGCCGGTCTCCCGGCCGGTTTCGCGCTCGTCGCGCTCTCCCCGCCGACCGCCGGGCCGCCGGCGCGCAGGCCCGGCGACGGCCGCCAAGCCGGCGCCAACCCGCTCGATAGCGCCGCCCAAACCACCAGGCCGATGCTGGGTGCCTGCAGCATCGGTGAAGAGACGCCGGCACGGCGGCGTCAGGGAAGCGCACCCGCACGCGGTCCGGCGGCGGGCGGGGACCACCCCCGGGTCCCCGGTGTCCTGTCTGAGGCGTCACCTCATGGAAGGCCGCGTATACCGCGTATACCGCGTATACCGCGTAAAGAAGCCATCGACGTGCCGGTCCTGGTCGTGGGCGGAGGCGGTTGCGGCCTGGCGGCCTCCCTCTTCCTGTCCGGCCACGGCGTGGAACACCTGCTGGTCGAGCGGCACGCGGACACCTCCGGGCTGCCCCGCGCCGACTACCTCGACCAGCGCACCATGGACATCTTCCGGCAGCACGGGGTCGTGGACGCCGTGCACGGCCTGGCGGCCCCGCCCGAGATGTTCGGCAGGGTGCGCTGGCAAACATCCCTCACCGGAGACGGCCGGCTGGACGGGCAGGTCGTCCACGAGATGGACGCCTTCGGCGGCGGCGCGCTGACCGAGGCGTACGCCGAACACGGCCCGGTCCTGCCGGCCACGCTCCCGCAGTCGCGGCTGGAGCCCGTGCTGCGCCGCCGCGCCGACCGCGACAACCCGGGCCGGGTGCGGTTCGGCCACGAGCTGACCGCGTTCGCCGACGAGGGCGACCGCATCGTCGCCGACGTACGCGACCTCGCCACCGGCGAGACCACGCGGGTCACCGCGCAGTACCTCGTCGCCGCCGACGGCGGTCACAGCGTCGGCGCGGAACTGGGCGTGCGGATGGGGGGTGCGCCCGGCGTACTCGACGTCACCACCGCACACTTCACCGCCGACCTCTCCCGGTGGTGGCAGGACGGCGCCCTCCTCACCTGGTTCGTCAACCTCTACCGCCCCGACCTCTCTAGCACGCTGATGGAGGCGGGCCCCACCTGGGGAAGCGCTGCGAGGAGTGGGCGTGCACTTCAGCCCCGGCGGCGCCGACCTCGCCGACCCCGCGGCGGTGACCGCCCGGATCCGCGAGGTCCTCGGGGTGCCAGGACTGGAGCTGACCCTGCACCGGGCCGAGCGTCGCACCACGCCGCCCCCGCGGGCCCGGCGATCAGCACGAAGCCGCCCCGCGGCCGACCAGGTCGTGGGTGGACAGGCGCTCCCCGTCCCGTTCGAGCCAGGCGTGCGGGAGCATGTGCCCGGGCCGGGTGGTGGGGTGGTACGTGGTGCCGAGGGGCGCGCGGGCCGGGGGGCGGGTGCCGTCGGGCACGAGCGCGCCGTCCTCGTACGCGAAGCCCACCTCCAGGTCGTGCGCCTGGCACGCGGAGCGATGGGGCGGCGGCCGAGGCCGCCGAGAGGTTCTCGATCCCCCTCAGCGCGGTACGCATCGGCGGCGGCGCCGCGTACGCCCCTGCCGACGGCCGGTGGGAGGCCGTCCGCGCGATCACCGACGAGGGCGCCCTGCTGGTGCGACCCGACCACCACGTGGCCTGGCGGAGCAGGACCGCG
Source organism: Streptomyces sp. CNP082 (assembly GCF_059570535.1). NCBI lineage: Bacteria > Bacillati > Actinomycetota > Actinomycetes > Kitasatosporales > Streptomycetaceae > Streptomyces > Streptomyces sp. CNP082. The sequence continues at coordinate 39,780 of NZ_JCANSZ010000043.1, read as the reverse complement.
GGGGACGATCCTGCCGCCGAGCTGGCCGGCGCGCTCTCGCGCATCCTCGCCCCGCCGAGGCATCCGGCGCGGCCGGAGCGACGGCACCGCGCGGCAACGGCCCCACGGCACAGGGCAGTCGGCTGACGGCGGCCTCGTCGCCCGTGCACGCTGCCCGCGTCACACCCGCCGCCCGCACCGCGCCCTCGGCCGGGCGTGCTCTCGCCGGAAGCCCCGCCCGAAGCCCTGCCCGAAGCCCTGCCCGAAGCCCTGCCGGACCGGCCGCGGTCGCGTCGCCGCGCCCCGCGCCGGCCGCCTGACGGTCCGCGCCCCGGGGACGCCGGCCGGAAGACTCCGGCCGGCCGGGGCGTGCCTACCGGGTGGCGAGGGCAGCGGCCTGCGGCAGGCGGTCGGCGGCGTTGGTGGCCACCGCGAGCACGCCGCCCAGCCAGGGCGAGTAGTTGTCGGGGTGGGCGGCGATGTCCGCACGCAGCTCGTCCGGCGCCACCCAGCGGATGTCGGCCACCTCCGACGGGTCCGGGTCCATCTGCACGTCCGTCGGCACCAGGCCGACCACGACGTGGTCGTACTCGTGCTCGATCCGGCCGGTGTTCGGGTCCTCGGCCCGGTAGAGGTACACGCCGGCCTCCTGCAGCGCCACCCCGCGCAGCCCGATCTCCTCGACCAGCCGCTCGGCGGCGGCGGCGAACAGCGCCTGTCCGGGGGCCGGGTGGCCGCAGCAGGCGTTGGCCCAGCGCAGCGCGAACCGGGTCTTCACCTTGGCCCGCTGCTGGAGCATCACCCGGCCCTGTTCGTCCAGCAGCATCACCGAGTACGCCCGGTGCAGCCGACCGGGCGCCGTGTGCGCCTCGCTGACCGTGAGGGAGCCGAGGGCGGTGCCGCCCGCGTCGACGAGCTCGACCAACTGCGATTCCCGAGTAGTCATGACGGATCTCCTGCTTTCTGTGTGGAACAACTTCGGCACGCCGGCGTCCGGCCGTGTGCCTGATGCGTACGAACCCCTGCCGGTCTCCGTCGGCCCCCGCGCCGCCGTGGGCGGCGGCGGCCGGGGGAGCCTTTCCCGCACCGTGAACCGGCCGCCCGCGGCCGTACGGATGTCCCGGCCGACCGCGCCGGCAGGGCTTTTGCAGGCGGAAAGCAGGAGGTGTCGGTACGTCACGGTGCGGTGCCCTCGGCGACCCCGCGCTCGACGGCCGCGATGATCTGGGGCCGCAGCTCCTCCGGCCGGATGATCGCGTCCACGGAACCCACCCGCTGCGCCCGCTGGATCGAGTGCACGCCGTCGAACTCCGCGGCGACCTCGCCCAGTTTCTCCGCGCGTACCGACGCCCACACGCTCTCCAGCCGGCCGGCGAGCTGCGCCCGCTCGTTGCCGGTGGCCGCGGAGATGCGGGACTCCAGGTCCGCCACCCGCGCGTCGGCGGCGGTACGGGCGTCGACGTCGGCGGCGAAGACCACCGCCGCGGCCGGCGCGCCGCCGAGGACCGAGGCGTACGAACCGTCCACCGCCAGCACCGTCATGCCCGGGTGTAGCGCCTTGGAGAAGACCACGAAGGCGCCGCCGTGGTAGCGCGAGATCACGCAGAACACGATCGGGCCGCGGAAGTTGACGATCGCCCGGCCGATCTCCGCCCCGTACTCCAACTGCAGCTCGCGCATCGACTCCGGCGAGCCGTCGAACCCGGACAGGTTCGCCAGCACCACCAGCGGCCGGTTCCCGCTCGCCGCGTTCACCGCCCGCGCCACCTTCTTCGACGAGCGCGGGAAGAGCGTGCCCGCCGTGTACGCGTCCGGGCCGTCGGTGGGCGGGAAGCCGCGCCGCTGCACCGACCGCGACTCGATGCCCACCAGGCACACCGGCCGCCCGCCCAGGTGCACGTCCTGCACCACCGCGGTGTCCGCGTCCGCCATGTCGGCCCAGCGCTCCAGCACCGCGTGGTCCTGGTCGGCGAGCGCGCGCATCACCGTGCGGATGTCGAACGGCTTCTTGCGGTCCGGGTTGGTCTCGGGGGAGAAGATCTCCCCGACCGTGGTGAAGTCGCTGCCCTCGGCGACGTGCGGGAAGTCGCTGACGTCGCGGTCGGCCGGGTCGGTGGTCGGCGCCTTGCGGGGGCCGGCCTCGCCGGGCAGCACGTAGCTGTGGTCGTAGTACGACAGCAGCACGTCCCGCGCGGCCTTCAGGTCCGGCGCCCAGTACTGCGCCTGCCCGTTCGGGCCCATCACCCGGTCGTAGCCGCCGATGCCGAAGTTGTCCTCGGCGGAGACGCCGCCGGAGAAGTCCAGCGACCGCTTGCCGGTCAGCACCATCGCCGAGTCCGGGGTCATCACCAGCACGCCCCGGGTGTGCATCAGCATCGTGGCCTCGGCGTTCCAGTACGGCTGCGCGCCGACGTTGACGCCGGCGACGACGACGTTGACCTCGCCGCCGCCCTGGGTGAAGTGCACGATGCGGCGCAGTGCGCGGGCGATCCAGTCCATGTTCTCGGTGCCCGAGTCCATCGCGATCCGGGCGCCCGCGGACAGCGCGTACCACTCCAGGGGCACCCGCAGCTTCTCCGCCAGGTCCAGCGCGGCGACCACCCGCGCGCACTCCGCCTCGGAGAGCGCGCCCAGCGCCTTCGCCGGGTCGCCGAGGAGTACGACGCGGGTGACGCCCTCGGGGTAGCGCTCGGTCGGCGTGGTGGCCACGCCGGCGACGATGCCGGCCTTGTTCTGGCCCTTCGGCCTCGTCACGGGGGCGAGCGCACCGGAGCCGTCGAGGTCGTGCTCGGTGAACGTGCCGCCGGCGCCGGCGATCGTGTCGAACAGCTCGTACGGGTAGGCCGTGCCGCGGCGCCGCAGCCGCAGCACCTTCTGGCCGTAGTCGTCGAGGGGCTGGATCAGGCCGGTGGGCGGGGGGGTGACGTCGAGGCGGACGTCACCGGCCCCGTCGTACGACACGTGCACCGCCGTCGGGACCAGCTCGCCCTGCCCCTTGATCCGGGAGCCGAGGAACAGCACCTCCTCCACGCCCAGGCCCCGGGTCGTCGGCAGGATGCGCCGGGCCACCGCGTTGAGCTCCGCGAGCGTGAAGCCCGCGGCGGGCGCCCGGACGTTGACGAAGATGCGGTTGGTGTCCTGGCGCTTGCTCGCCGGCCGCCGGATCTGCTCCTTGCGGATCGCGTCGAGGCAGCCGCCGAGCGCCGCCTCGACCTCGGGCAGCGCGAGAATCCGGCCCTCCTCGTCCCGCAGCGGTGTCATGTCGCGGACCTGTGTCATCGCGACCAGCCGCTCGTCCGCCGGGTTGCTCGGCGCGACGCACCGCAGCAGGTAGACGTCCTCGTTCGCGGACGGCAGCCGGGTGAGGTCGAAGTTCCGCAGCCGCCGCAGCAGCAGCCGCTGGGCGACGAGCGGGTGCATGCCGCGCATCAGCTTGTCCTCGGCGGGACCGGCCGGGGACGGCAGGAACGTGAAGTGGTGCGGCGCCGCGCCGTGCCCGGCGACCGTCGTGGTGATCCGGTGCAGGCCGGTGGGCAGCGCGGCGGACAGGGCCGCGTGCAGCTTCCCGGCCATCTCGTCGGTCTCGGGGGCCTCGCCGGTCCAGGTGACGTAGAACTCGGCGACGACGGCGGTCGAGTCCGCCACCGCGGCGGCTGCTTCCGCCACCGTCGCCGCCGCCCCGGCCAGGTCGCCGATCTCGGCGACGGTCACCAGCAGCAGGTGCGGGACGCCGTCGAGTTCGTAGCGGCCGGTGACGAACGGCCGTCCCGCGACGGTCGCGCAGTGCACGTCGGTCAACTGGTGGTCGCGGTAGGCACGGCGGATGAGGACTTCCAGCAGCGGGTCCGGCTCGGCGCCCCGGCGGTCGATGCGCTCGCCCAGCAGGTGGATGAGCGATTCGGGGCTGGCGACCATCTCGGCGATCCGCGTGCCGCGGTCGGCCGCTTCCGGGTGCGCGTCGAGGTAGCGCAGGTGCTGGCGCACCTGGTGGTAGACCCGGGTACGGGCCCGGTGCTGCAGCGGCTGCGCGTACCAGCGGAACACCAGGCTCCGCGCCAGGCCGCCGACCAGCGGGAAGCGTAGCTGCGTCGCCCGGATCAGCCGCTCCAGCGCCTGGCTGACGACCTGGCGCAGCCCGGCGGGCGGCGGGTCCTCGGTGAGCCACTGCTGGAGCAGCGCCGTGATCAGCGCGACGTCACCGGCGGCGTCCTGCCGGGCCAGGAAGATCCGGAAGACCGCCTCCTCCAGCGCGGGCGTACGGTCGAGACCGTCGACGCCGTAGTGGCCCAGCACGCGGGTCAGCCGGCTCTGGAAGGTCTCCGAGAGCCCGGCGCGTTCGGCGTCGAGGCTCTGCAGGTACGTGTGGAAGAACTCGCGCGGGCTGCGTACCCAGGTCTCGGCCGCGGTCTCCTCGTGCTCCGGCTTGTTGCGGCTCAGTTCTGAGATGTCGGCGAAGACCTCCAGCAGCCCGGCCTCCGCCGCCAGCGGACGCTCCGGCAGGCCGGTGCGCGCCGCGAGGTAGCCGGCGACGACGTCGTCGGGCCCGTCCGGGTCGGCGTCGAAGCCGAGGAGCCTGCTGCGCAGGTCCGCAAGGCCGCGCTCGGCGCGCTGCGCCGCGGTCGGCCCGGCGGGCTCCGCGGGCAGGTCCAGGTCGACGCCCTCGGCCATGGGCGCGGCGCCGACGTCGTCCAGCGGCTCCAGGCGCAGCAGCGGCGCACCGGTCTCCACCTGGCTGCCGACGGAGACGAGCGACTCCTTGAGCGTGGCCCGGAACGGTGCGCGCAGCACCGTCTCCATCTTCATGCTCTCCAGGACCAGCACCGGGGCGCCCTCCTCGGCCACCTCCCCGGCGCCGAGCGGCGTGGCGACCACCAGCGCGGGGGCGGGCGAGCGGACCACGCCGCCCTCGTCCCGGCTGACCCGGTGCGTCACGCCGTCGACCTCGACCAGGTGGACCGGCCCGTGCGCGCCGGTGACCAGCCGGAAGCGGTCGCCGTTGAGCCGGATCTGGCCGGTGTGCTCGTCGAACCGCTCCAGCACGGCGTCCACGGTCCGCACCGTGGAGTCGTCGATACGGGAGCGGAAGCCGACGCGGTAGCGGCCCGGGCCGGTCTCGGCGACGGTCAGCCGGTAGCCCGCGCCGCGCAGCGCGAGGTCGACCGGCCGGCCGCCCTCGTGGTGCACCTGCGGGCGACCGCCGCGCGCGGTGCCCAGCAGCCGCTGGAGCTCGGCCCGCTTCCCGTCCTCGTACGCCTCGATCGCCGCGGCGGCCAGCGCGACGCCGGAGTGCTGCGGCGACGCCAGGCCGCCCTCGGCCCGTACCCGGTCGATCCAGCCGGTGTCGGCGCGGGCGTCGATCACCTCGGGCTCGTCGAGCAGGTCGAGGATGAAGCTCTTGTTGGTGGTGCCGCCCTCGATGAGCACGGTGGTCTCGCGCATCGCGTGCCGCAGCCGGGACAGCGCCTCCGCGCGGTCCCGCCCGTACGCGATGATCTTGGCGATCATCGAGTCGAAGTCGGCGGGGATGGAGTCGCCCTGGCTGACGCCGGTGTCGACGCGGATGCCAGGGCCCGCGGGCAGGTCGAGCAGGGCGATACGGCCCGGGGCGGGCGCGAAGTCGCGGTCGGGGTCCTCGGCGTTGAGCCGGGCCTCGACGGCGTGCCCCAGCTCGGCCGGCCGGGTGCCGGTCAGCCGGCCGCCCGCGGCGACGTGCAGTTGCGCCTTGACGAGGTCCATGCCGGTGGTGGCCTCGGTGACCGGATGCTCCACCTGCAGCCGGGTGTTGACCTCAAGGAAGGCGAACATCCCGTCCTTCGGCTGGTAGAGGAACTCCACGGTGGCCGCGCCGCGGTAGTCCACGGCGAGCGCGAGCCGCTCCGCCGACTCCTTCAGGAGCTGCACCTGCTCGGCGGCCAGCACCGGCGAGGACGACTCCTCGACGACCTTCTGGTTCCGGCGCTGCACGGAGCAGTCCCGTACGCCCAGCGCCCACACCCCGCCCTGGCCGTCAGCGATCACCTGCACCTCGACGTGCCGGGCGTGGACGAGCAGCCGCTCCAGGAACAACGCGCCGTTGCCGAAGGCACGTTCCGCCTCCTGGCTGGTGCGCTGGAACGCCTCGACCAGCTCGTCCGGCTCGTGCACGGCCCGTACGCCCCGGCCGCCGCCGCCCGCGGTCGCCTTGAGCATCAGCGGATAGCCGATCTGCTCGGCCTGGAGCAGCGCCGTGTCCAGATCGGCGACGGGGCCGTGGCTCCACGGCGCGACCGGAACGCCGACCTTCTCGGCGAGGTGCTTGGCGCTGATCTTGTCGCCCAGCTTGTGCATCGCCTCGGGGCCGGGGCCGATGAACGTCACGCCGAGCTTCGCGCACAGCTCGGCGAAGGCGGGGTCCTCGGCGACGAAGCCCCAGCCCACCCACGCGGCGTCCGCGCCGGTCTCGACGAGGGCGCGCTCCAGGACGGCGAGGTCGAGGTAGGGGCGGTCCGCGGCTTTGCCCAGGTCGTAGCTGAGGTCTGCCGCGCGTACGAACGTGGCCGTGGCGTCGGCGTCGGTGTAGAACGCCACGGTCTCGATCCGTGGGGCGCCCGATGCGTTGAGCTCACCGACGGCCTGGATGAGCCGCATGGCTGCCTCGCCACGGTTGATGATCGCAACACGGCTGAACACCGGTCAGTCCTCCCAAATGTGACATGCCAGTCAGCGGGGGCGCAGGCGGCTGTTCCGCTCGGCGTTCCCGCTGCGTGTCGGCTCCGGGCCGGATCCGGCCCCGGGCCACGGATGGTTCAGGGCTGTTCGTGGAGTTGTCGCGGAGGATGCGGGTGAGTGTGGCGCGGTGGGGGGCGGGCGGGTCGGGGTGCGGGGAGCAGGGCGGGGGGCTGGCGGACGCACCGTGCCGCAAGCCCGTGCTCAACCAGCATCAGCCACCCCACTTGGCCGCCACATACCGGTGACTTGGCGCCCACTTGGCGATGCATCCTGGGCGCGCCCGCCGGGTGGCCGCCCGGCTCACGGGGTGATGACCTGAGGTTTTCCGGCCGCCCGAGCGCTTCGGGTTGTCCACCGCGGTAGCCATGGGGAAAAGACTGCGGAGCCGTGGCTGTGAGCGTCAAGGATCACTGCGGGGCAACATATTGTCAGGAGTTGCCGGTATTTTCCCTCGGACAGAACCGGGGCCCGCCGCCGTCAGAAGTCGAGTGTGATCTTGACGTCCGTCAGGTCGGCCTGGACGGTGATCGCGGTGATGAGGCCGGCGTCGACGGTGAAGCGGAACGAGAGGTACGGCTCGCCGTCCAGCACCCAGACCAGCCCCTGCGACCCGTCGACCTGCGCGGGCACCGGTGCCCAGGCATGGCCGGCGAAGACGCGGGTGATGGCGTCCGCGCCGCGCAGTTCGGGGTCGAGGCCCTTCTGTACGGCGGACGCGTCGGAACGCAGCACGATATCCGGGTCGAGCATCGCCAGCAGCGCCTCGAAGTTGCCGTTGCGGGAGGCGGCGAGGAAGGCGAGAGCCAGGTCGGACTTACCTCTCTTCTTGACGGCGACGGGATTCTCGTCGTACGCGCCGATGGCCGCGGTTCTGGCGCGCGGTGCGTCCCGCTGCACGCGGCGGCGGGCGCGGCTGGCCAGTTGGCGGGCGGCGGCGGGGGAGCGGTCGACGATGGTCGCTATCTGCTCGAAGGGGACGGCGAACATGTCGTGCAGCACGAACGCCAGCCGCTCCGCGGGTGTGAGGGTGTCGAGGACCACCAGCAGCGCGACGCCGACGGAGTCGGCGAGGACCGCCTCCTCCTCGGGGCCGGCCTGCTCGGACTCGCCGTGCGGCTCGGCGGCGTCGGTCGTGTCCACCAGGTCTTCGGGGCGTGACTTGCGGGACTGCAGCATGTTCAGCGACACCCGGGCGACGATCGTCGTCAGCCAGCCGCTGAGGTTCTCCACCTCGTCGGTGCGCGAGCGGCTCAGCCGGATCCATGCCTCCTGGACGGCGTCTTCGGCTTCAGCGACGGAGCCGAGCATCCGGTACGAGAGCGCACGCAAACGGGGGCGATCACTCTCGAACCGTTCGGCCAGCCAGTCGTGATCACTCATCTGGTCAAGTCCTCTCACCGGCGCCTGCCAAGTCGGACACCGGCAGGACGCCGCCGAGGTGACGAGCCGGGATCCCCCACCGGCCCGGCCCTCTGTCATGTCGCCGGCTCCCACCCGTGCTTGACGCTGCCGAAGATGCCAACAGCCGGCAACGAGCGTACTCCGTAGGGCGACGGCGGTGACCTGCGCCTCCGCTCGGGCAGGCGGAAGCCCGCGGCCACGGGCCGGAAGGGGGTCGGGGGACCGGTGGGGCGGCAGTCAGCCGGCCGGGTTCCAGGGGCGGAGTTTCTCCGGGTTGAGTACGACCCAGATGCGGGTGACGCGGCCGTGGCCGATGCCGAAGGCCAGCACCGCGGCGGTGCTGCCGCGCTGCCGGCTGACCAGGCCGGGCTGGCCGTTGACCGTACGCTCCAGCAGCGTCAGCGGGGCCCGGGCGGCCAGGTCCGCACAGGCCGTGGCGATCTCCCGGCCGCCGGTGACCGGGCAGGACGCCGCGGGGGCCAGCCCGCCGCCGTCGGTGGTCAGGGTGGCGTTCGGATCCAGCAGCCCGATGAGCGCGTCGATGTCCTTGGCCTCCCAGACCTGCCGGAACTCCCGGACGATGTCCGGCCGTTGGGCCCGCGGGTTCGCGGCGGCCCCGGGCGGGCGGACCCGGTGCCGGGCGGAGGAGGCCAACTGCCGGCAGGCCCCCGGCGTCCGGCCGAGGATCCCGGCCACCTCCGCGAAGGAGTACCGGAACACGTCGTGCAGGACGAAGGCCACCCGCTCGGCCGGCGTCATCGACTCCAGCACGACCAGGAACGCCATGCTCACCGACTCGTCCAGGGTGATCCGGTCGGCCGGGTCCATGTGGCTGCCGCCGGCGCGGGCGGTGGACCACTCGGTGTGCTCCGGCAGCGGCTCGGGCAGCCAGTCCCCGACGTACGTCTCCCGGCGCACCCGCGCCGAGTTCAGCAGGTTCAGGCAGACCCTGCTGGTCACCGTCGTCAGCCAGGCCCCCGGGGACTCGATGGCCTCCTGCTCCGCGCGCGGCAGGGCGTACCAGCGGGCGTAGGACTCCTGGACCGCGTCCTCGGCGTCGGAGAGCGAACCCAGCAGCCGGTAGGCCAGGTTGAGCATCCGGCGCCGCTCGCCCATGAGCACGCCCAGGCTGGGGTCCGTGCCCACGGCCCCCGGCTTCGCCCCGGTGGTCATCACGCCCTTCAGCCCTTCCACCCGTCCGCCCCTGTCCCCTCGCTCTCCCGCCCTCTCGTCAAGGTAGTCCACCCCGGCGCCGGCGCCCCGGCCCTCGCGTCCGGCCCGCCGGCGCCGCCCGTCACGGACGCGGCTGCCCCCGTGTCAGAACCCGATGGCTTCGCGGAGCAGCAGGACGGTGCCGCGCCCGGGAAAGTAGTGCGGGCTGAGGGCGTGGAGGACGAGCAGGCGGTTGAGGGAACTGCCCGTGCCGTGGGCCTCCATGAGGCGCTTGTCCTCCAGCGGCACGCAGTGGGTTTCGACGCGGCGCAGCGCGGTGTCCAGGTCGGGCACCACTTTCTGCGCCCCGACGACCCAGACGGCGTGGCCGGCGCCGCCGCAGTAGCCGGTGAGCTGGCTGCCGCTGGCCGAGGCGATCACGAGGGAGCCGGTTTCGGTGACCGCGTGGACGCTGCCCATGATGACGTCGGGGGTGGCGAGGACCCGGCGGATCTCGTCCCGCTGCGTGGCGCGGTCCATGGTCAGGCTGCGCATCCTGACGGAGTCGTACCGCCCGCTGTAGTCGACGTCCTCGGTGATGCCGGACAGGCGCAGTGTCTCGCTGGAACCGGTGAACACCGTGGCGCCCTCGGGGATCAGGTCCCCGACGCGGGACCGCGCGGCGGCTGCGTCGTCGAGGATCTCGGCCTCGAAGCCGTTGCCGGTCAGCGCGGCGGCCGTTTTCTCCAGGCGCTCCGCCGGCGCCGGCTCGCTGAACGTCGGTGCCGAGGTCGTCATGGTTTCTCCTGGTCCGTCGGTGCCGGTGGATCACGGCGGGCACGAGGTGCCCGGCGTCGTTACCTGTACGACAAGGCACCCCGGAGAAACGTCAGGCGGGCGTGCAGCCGGCGCGGCCGGCGGGCCCGGAGCCCGGGAGGACGCGATCGCCGCTGCCGCGGCGGCTATGGTGGGCGAGGGCGCTGAACCCCCGCGTGTGACCGGCGGGTGTAGCAACAGGTTGCCAAGTCGACACCAAGCCGAACCCAAGCGAGACCGGAAAAGATACCGCTTGCGCGCCGCTCCCGGCAGCGGCGGCGGCGCGGCCGGATTTGCGGTAACCCCGGGCGGGCCCGACGGGAGATTCCGGGGAACCTCTACCTACAGAAGGTGGATGTCAGGCATGTCGACTGTGTGCAGGTTGGCGGTGAGCGTACCGGAATACGCCCTCACCGTGGCAGAGACCCTGGACGTCGGCAAGAAGGTGCACGCGGGAGAGCCGCTGCCGCCGCTGGCGCTTCGCCTCATCCAGACCGGGGTGCGGGGACGGACGTTCAGCTCGCCTCCACCGGACCACGAGCGGTACTTCGCCGGGATCTGCCACATTCTCTCCCGCGGGCAGAGGACGGACCCCGGTGGCGTGCGGCAGCCACGGGACCGCCGCGACGTCCGCCGGACCACGCCGCTCCGCCACGGGTAACCGGTCTCCTTCCAGCGCCAGGAGAGGGCACGATGAACAGCATTCCTCTGATTCACGCGAGTGTGGGCAAGCAGGAGCTGGCAGCCGTCGAGGAGGTGTTCGCCTCCGACTGGACGGCCGGCCAGGGCCCGCGGGGCAAGGCCCTCGAAGCCGAGCTGGCCAGCCGCTACGGAGTCGCCGACGCCGTCGCCCTGAGCAGTTGCGCCGCCGCGCTGCACCTCGCCCTGCTCGCGCTGAAGGTGGAGCCCGGCGCCGAGGTGATCGTCGCCGACTACACCTTCCCGGCGCCCGCCCACGCGGTGCACTGCGTCGGCGCCACCCCCCGGTTCGCCGACGTACGCGCCGACACCGGCACCGTCGACCCGCAGGCGGTCGCCGACCTCATCGGCCCGCGCACCGCCGGCATCATCGCCGTCGACACCGTCGGGCTGCCCGCCGACTACGCGGAGCTGCGGCAACTCGCCGACCGCCACAAGCTGTTCCTCATCGAGGACGCGGCCTGCGCCATCGGCGCCACGTACCAGGGCCGTCCGGCCGGCACGCTGGCGCCGGTCGCCTGCCTGTCCTTCCACGGGCGCAAGGGGATCACCTGCGGCGAGGGCGGCGCGCTGCTCGCGACCGACCCGGCGATCGGCGCGGACGTGCGGCTGCGCTCCTCGTTCGGCATCGGGAGCATCTTCGACAAGTCCCAGGTCGTCGGCCTGCCGATCCCGGTCTTCACCGACATCGGCTACAACTACAAGCTCTCCGACATCTCCGCCGCGATCCTCCAGGTGCAGCTGGGCCGGATCGAGGAGCTGCTCGACCGCCGCACCGTGGTGGCGGCCCGCTACACCGAACTCCTGAAGGACGAGGAACTGGTCACCGTCCCGTACGTGCCCGCGGACCGCACCCACGCCTGGCAGTCCTACATGGTCAAGCTCGGCCCCGGCGTCGACCGCGCCGGCGTCGCCGCCGAGCTGCGGGCCCAGGGCATCGGCTGCGGCCACGGCACGTGGGCCAGCCACCAGCAGCCCGCGTACGAGACCGACCAGACCTGCCCGGTCTCGGCGGACCTCGCGGAGCGCCAGCTCGCCATCCCGATGCACGCGGAGCTCTCCGACGCGCAGGTCGAGCAGGTCGTCGAGGCGCTGCGGCCCGCGCTGCGCAACAACACCGGCCGGCAGGCGGACAAGGCAGGTGCGGCGTGAACAACGGCCGTCCGGCGTCCGCGCGGATGCTGCGGTACGTCCCGCAGACCGCCCCCGGTACGCCGCCGGCGAGCCGGCACCGCGGCCCCCGGCCGCGGGCCGCCCACCCCCGCACCGCATCGGTCACGTTCGTCACGTTCGTCTTCGAGGAGAACAGGTTCCAGCCCACGCCCTCACCCGCCACGCCCCGCGCCGCCGGATAAAGGCGAGCCGGCCGTGGCACGGGGGAGCGGGACAGTTTCGGCGGAGGGAATGCAGTGAGCCCTGATGGCATCCGGGCGGTCGTCGCGACGAGCACGCGGTCGGCGGTCGCCCCCGGCACTCCTTGTGAAGCGACGCTATGAGCGCCGACGCCGTGGTCGCCGCCAAGGAGCGGGAGGACGTGTGGGGCCCGCAGGGCCTGTTAGCCGGACGGGCGACCAGCCCCGCCGGGTACATCGGGTCCACGCCCACGTCGCTGATCGGCCGCACCCGCGATCTCGACCGGCTCGCCACCGTGCTGTCCGCGCCCGACGCCGGCCTGGTGACCGTCACGGGCCCGGCCGGGGTGGGCAAGAGCCGGCTCGTCATGGAGTACTTCCGCCGCTTCGGGCCCGGCCTGGGCGGCACCGTCGAGGTGTTCGACTTCGGCCGGATCACGGAACCCGCCGTGGGCGCCCTGATGCTGCGCCGGCTCAGGGAGCACTTCCAGGAGGGCCCCGAGACCGTCCGCGCGGCCCTGGAGCGCCTCGGACCGGGGCCGCACACCGTGCTGTTCGACCACTACGAGGACGTGGCAGATGAACTGGCGCCACTGCTCACCGAGTTCCGGCGGTGCTGCCCGGAGGTGCGGGTCGTCACCGTCGGCACCCGTCGACTCGGGCTGTACGGCGAGCGGGTCGTACGGCTCCGGCCGCTTCCGACCGGGCACATCGTCGAAACCGACCTCCCGGCCGTCGCCCGGATTCCGGCCGTGGAGCTGTTCGTACAGTGCGCCCGGGCGGTGCGGCCCGAGTTCAAGCTGACCGCGGAGAACTACCGCTACGTGCTGGCCCTCTGCCGGCTCGTCGGCGGCCTGCCGTTCGCCATCGAGCTGGCCGCCGAGCAGGTCAAGCTGGCCGAACCTGACCTGATCCTGGAGCGCTTCGAGCACGGCACCGGCGATCTGCGGCGCATCGACCAGCACCCGTACTCGCGGCACTCCAGCCTCTCCGGCATGGTCGCCTGGGTGTTCGCCCGGCTGCACGCCGACGAGCGGATGCTGCTGAACCAACTGGCCATCTTCGAGGGTCCGTTCACCACCCGCGCCGCGGCCCGGGTGCTCAGCGGCTTCGACGCCGCCGGCTACCGGACCATGGAGCGGCTCATCGACGCGAGCGTGCTCATCCCCGACGAGCGGCCCGACGCCGAGCTGAGCCTGAGCATCCCCAGCTCCGTGCGGCAGGCAGCGGCCCGTTCGCTCGCCCTGCTGCCGGTCCACGAGACGCTGCGCAAGGCCCACGGCGCGTACTTCCGCGCCCTCGCCACGCCGCGGCCCGCGCCCGAGCCCGGCGCCCTGGCCACCGGCCCGCGGTCCGCGGCCGGTCCGGAGACCCGGGCGGACCTGCTCGCGGCGTTCGGCTACTGGCGGGAGTCCGGCGACGGCCAGTCCATGGCGGTGCTCGCCGGCGCGCTGCGCGAGCAGTCCACCGGCACGGGCCAGACCCGGCAGTGCCTGCGGCTGACCGAGGAGGCGCTGCGGGCCGGCGTCGAGGACGCGCGGCTGCACACCCGTACGCTGGAGGCCGCCGGCGGGCTGGCGATGCGGCTCGGCGCCAGCGCGGCCCGCGGCTACCTCGCCCAGGCCCGCGACGCCTACCGCGCCGGTCACGACGACGCCGGCCTGGTGCGGTGCCTCGGGATGCTCGGCGACGAGGCGTACGCCGGCGGGGACCTGGAGCGCGCCCGGCGGCAGTTCGAGGAGGGGCTGGCGGTCATCGCCTCGCCCACCCGCGCCGGCTCCGCCGGCGCCCCGGGCGACACCACAGCCGGCGCCGGCCGCTACCTCACCCGGCGGCTCGCCGTGGTGCTGCGCGAGTCGGGCAACCTCTCCCGCGCCGACGAGCTGGCCCGTAACGCCCTGGCGGCGGAGCTGGGCCACGAGGACTTCGACGGCGTGGTCGCCGCCCGCTACGTCCTGGCCTCCGTCCGGCTGCTGGAACAGGACTCGGCGGACGCGCGCACCCTGTTCACCGACGCCGCGGAGCAGCTCGGCGGTCTTGCGGACGCGGCGGAGCAGCCGGAGTGCCTGGAGATGCTGGCGATCACGCTCTACAAGTGGCGCCGTATCACCGACTGGCGGCTGCTCACGGCCGCGCTGGGCCTGGCCCACCGGCTGCGCCGGAGCCTGGGCCACGCCCGCCCCCGGCCGCTGACCGAGGCGACCACGGCGGTCCTGGCCACCGCCAGCCAGGAGCTGAGCGCCGACGACTACATGTGGGCGTGGCGCTCCGGCGCCGAGCTGACCTGGGAGGCGGCGCTGCGGCTGATGCCCGCCGACGACGCCCGCCCGGTGGCCGGAGTCGACGTGCCCACCGACGTGGCCGACATCCTCACCAAGCGGGAGCTGGAGGTCGCCCTGCTGGTGGCCGAGGGGCTGACGAACCGCGTCATCGCCCGCCGGCTCGGCATCGCCGAGTGGACGGTCGTGAACCACCTGCGCAAGGTGATGCGCAAGCTCGGCTGCCAGTCCCGGGTCCAGGTGACCCGCCGGCTGGCAACCGGTTGAGGCCGGTGGGCGGAAGGCGGGACCGCACCCCGCCTTCCGCCCGCTGCCGGGCCGCTACGGCTGCCGGGCCGCTACGGCTTCCGGGCCACCGCCGCGTACTGGGACACCTCCGCGTCCAGCACCGCCGTCCCGTCGTCGTCCGGCGAAGCCCCCGCCCCCTCCGGCTGCCAGCGGTGCGGCGCGACCAGACCTGGCGCGACCAGCTCAAGACCGGTGAAGAAGTCCTCTATTGAGCCCTTGTCGCGCGTGGTCAGCGGGATGCCCTGGCCGTGGTAGATCTCCTGCACCCGCCCGATGTGCACGGGGTCGAAGTCGGGGGTGCCGTGGGACAGCGCCAGGTAACTGCCCGGGGCCAGCGGCTTGATCAGCGTCTGCATGATCTCGTGGGGTGCGTCGCGGTCCGGGACGAAGTGGAAGAGCGCGTTGCAGGACAGCGCGACCGGCCGGTCGAGGTCCAGGGTGCTCTGCAGCTCGGCGGCTTCCAGGATCGAGTGCGGTGCGGTGACGTCCGCGTGCAGATAGGCGGTGCGGCCGTGCCGGGTGCTGGTCATCAGGGCCTCGGCGTAGCGCAGCACGAGCGGGTCGTTGTCGGTGTAGACGACCCGCGCGGCCGGGTTGACCTGCTGCGCGACCTGGTGGAGGTTCGGTTCTGTGGGTATGCCCGTGCCGATGTCCAGGAACTGGTCGATGCCCGCCTCGGCCGCCAGCCAGTGCGTCGCGCGGCGCATGAAGGCGCGGTTGACGCGGGCGGCGGTACGGGCCTGGGGCCAGACGTCGAGCACTTGCCGCGCGGCGGCGTGGTCCACCTCGTAGTTGTCGTGCCCGCCCAGGAGGTAGTCGTAGATGCGGGCGGGGTGGGCCCGGGACCGGTCGACGCGGGTGGGGTCGGAGGTCTCGTCGGTCACGTGGTCAGTCCGTTTCGGTCGTGCCGCCGCGCGTTGGTGGGACGGCGTACGGGACGCGCGTGGGGGGCGGCGGCCGGGGAGTCCGTCAGGAGAGCAGGAAGTCCGCGTCCCCGTTCTTGATCCCGTCGAGGAACGCCCGCATCTCGGCGGCGGTGTAGATCAGCGCCGGGCCGTCGGCGGCGGTGCTCTGCCGTAGCGCCACGCGGCCGTCCGGGAGCCGCTTCGCCTCGACGCAGGCGTCGCCGTTGGGGCCGCTCCACGGCTTGTCCCAGCCGTCGGTGCCGAGCTCGCGGGCGGGCATGCCGTTGTACACCTGGTCCCCCGTCGAGGCGCCGGTGCGGTGGCCGTCGTCCGTACCGTGCACGTGCGTCATCCTCATACTTCCTTCCGGATGTTGGCGATGATGTTCTCGGTCTGATGGGCAGGCGGGGCCTGCGTGGATATCCGGTTGAGGGCTTCCAGGCACTGGGAGACCAGCGCGGTGTCCTCCACGTAGGCGGGGCCGGTCATGCTCTCGCTGTAGCCGAAGTCCCCCAGCTCCGGGGCGGGGAAGCGCAGCAGGTGCAGCGGCCCGTACATCGCCGGGTGCGGGCCGGTGTCGAACGGGAGCACCTGCAGGGTGACGTTCGGCATCCGGGTGGTCTCCACCAGCCGGTCGAGCTGCGCGCGCATCGTCTGCGGCCCGCCCACGGTGCGGCGCAGGGCCGCCTCGTCGACGATGGCCCACAGCCGCAGCGGCCTCGGCTCGCGGACGAGCAGCCCCTGGCGCTGCATGCGCAGGCTGACGCGGCGCTCGCGCTCCTCGGCGGCCAGCGGGAGGTGGCCCGCGGAGAGCAGGGCGCGGGCGTAGTCCTCGGTCTGGAGCAGCCCCGGCACGCAGTGGGGCTCGTACGCGCGGATGAGGGTGGCGGCCGACTCCAGGCTCACGTACAGGCCGAACTGCTCCGGCAGGACGTCGCGGAACCGGTGCCACCACCCGGGCTTGCTGGCCTCCTCGACGAGGACGAGGAAGGACTCGATGTCGTCCTGCGCCAGCCCGTAGGTGCGCAGCAGCTTCTCCACGGAGGCGTACTTGAGGCCGACCTCGGCCTTCTCCATCCGCCGGACGCTGGTCGCGTTGACCCGCAGCGCCCTGGCGGCCTGCTCGGCCGTGAACCCGGCGCTCTCCCGGAGGTTCTGCAGGCGGCGGCCCAGCACGATCTGCCCGGCCGTGGGCGCCGACTGGCCGGATATGGCAGCCGCGCCCGCCTCGCCGCCCGCACGCGCCATGGGCCGCACCTCCCGGGACCAACTCGGGGCGTTCTCGGTGAGTTTGCCGGAGCGCAGTGTGCCACGCCGGTGGGATCGCTCGCAGCGTTATGCATTCCCGCATATGCAGACTGCAAAACGGCGCTTGCGATCTGTGACCGGCCCACGCATAGTTGGCCTGTGACGCCGTTCACACGGCGTCCGCCCACCCGTGCTCCGGGGCGGTCGGACGCCGTGACCCCACTCGACGGACGTACGGAAGGCATCCGGCCCATGGCCTCCTCATCCCACAGCGCGCTCGGCACCACGGCGGACTTCGACGCCGCGGGCCACGGCGAGGGCTTCGAGCTCGTGGCGCGGGCCGCCGCGGTGGCCGAGGCGCGCGCGCACGTCAGGCGGCTGCTCGGCGGCTGGCGGTTATGCGACGACGTCTGCGGTACGGCGCAGTTGGTGATCTCCGAGCTGGTGACCAACGCCGTGCTGCACGCGACCGGCAGCAGGATCGTCTGCCGGCTGGCGCTGCGCCCGCCGGGGGTGCGGGTGGAGGTGCGGGACCAGGGCGGGGCGTACGGGGTCCCGATCCGCACGGTCGCCGGGCCCGACGACGAGTGCGGGCGGGGGCTGGGGCTGGTGGCGGCGCTGAGCGAGGCGTGGGGGACGGAGCCGTCGGGGGCGGGGTTCGCGGTGTGGGCGACGATCGGGGTGCCGAGGCAGAGGTGAGCCGGGTGCGGCCCGCCGCGGTGCTACGCCCCCTCCGGGGCCGCGCCCGGCAGGCCCGGCAGGTCCTCGGGAGTGCGCGGGACGCGGCGGGCCGCGCGGTTCAGGGCGTGCGGCCGATGAACGCGAGCAGGCGGGTCTGCACGTCGGCGCTCTCCGGGACCTCGACGCGCGGCCCGAAGTGGCCGCTGCCGCGCAGCGCCTCGTCCATCGGCTCCATCCCCGCCAGCAGAGCCGCGCACTTGGCCGGGTCCAACCGCTCGTCCTGGCCGGTGGCCCGGGCCAGATCCCAGGTGTGCATGAAGACGTCGGCGGTGTAGAAGCGGTCGATCGCCTGGGCCAGCGGGAGGTCGCCGGTCTCCGGGTGCGACAGCGTCCTGCCCGCGGTGGCCGGGTCGTCCAGGAGGGCCTGCACGGCGTCGTTGTGCACCTGCCAGGCGGCAACCGGGTCGTCGTCCGCCGACGGGCCCTTCGGCAGCTCGATGCCGGTGCCCGCCTTCAGGAAGCCCGGGAACCACTCGACGAGGTGCCGCACGACGTCCCGCGCGACCCACCCCTCGCACGGCGCCGGGCTGTCCCACGCGCCCGCGGGGACGCCGCGGACGCGCGCGGTGAACCCGGCGGCGATCCGGCGGTGTTCGTCGGCCGCCTGGGTGCCGCCGAGCAGTTCGTCCAGCCGCTCGTACCCCTCGCGGATGCCGGTCTCCATGCCGCTGGCGATCATCGCGTCGCGGGCTTCGAGGGAGTCCATCAGCGAGGTGCCGGTCAGCCGGGTGCGCCCGCCGAGGTCCTCGAAGACGGCCGTCTCCAGGCTCACGCTGTCGGGGAAGCCCTCGTAGGTGAAGGTCTGGACGATGCGCTCGGCGGGGCGGACCTCGTGGAACACGCCGTGGAAGCCGTACTCGTTGCCCGCGTCGTCGGTGTGGACGTAGCGGTACGAGCCGTCGGTGCGGGCGTCGTACCGCTCGATGGTCATGGTCAGCCCGCGCGGGCCCAGCCACTGGGCGACGAGGGCGGGGTCGGTGTGCGCGCGGAACACGCGCTCGGGCGGGGCCTCGAACTCCCGGGTGATCACGATGGTGGGGAGCGCCGGGTCGACGGTGATCCCTGTCTCGTTGCGGTGGTGGGTGTCTGTGCTGCTCATGATGCTGCTTTCTTGGTCCGGGGATGCGGCACCGGCGGCCCTTCCGCGTCCGGGGCGTCCATCTGCTCCAGGACGGCGTCCAGGCGGCGGAAGCGGTCCTCTGCCGCGCGCCGGTAGCGCTCGATCCACTTCGTCATGAGGTCGAAGACCTCCGCCTCCAGGTGGCAGGGCCGCCGCTGGGCGTCCCGGCTGCGGCTGACCAGCCCGGCGTCCTGAAGGACGCGGATGTGCTTGGAGACGGCCTGCACGCTGACGTCGTACGGCTCGGCCAGCTCGTTGACGGTGGCGTCACCCGCGGTGAGCCGGGCCACGATGTCGCGCCGGGTCGGGTCCGCCAGCGCGGCGAACACCCGGGACAGCGGTTCGTCGGGCTCGGGCTTCGGTTCGGGCTTCGGCTCGGGGACTGAGGTCATGTCCACTTCCTCAACCAATTGGTTGAATAAAAACTTAGACCGGTCGCCCGTTCTTTGTCAACCGGTCGGTTGAATAGGTCGGCGGCCTACGGCGGAGAGATGCCGCAGCTCGCGCCGGAACGGGCGGGGAGGAAGGGAAACCGCAGGCGGTAGCGGTTGCGGGAGACCAGGCGGTAGACCGCGGCGGCGGGGCCGCGTACGGGCCGCGCGGCGAGGGCGCGGCCCAGGATCCGGCCCGCGCGGTTCCCGCTGCGCAGGGTGCCGGCGATGGCCGACGCGCCGCCCGGGGGGGTCCGTGCCGGGGGCCCTCCGGGCGCGTCCCCGGCCTCCTCGACCAGCACCACCTCGCGCAGCAGCCGCTCCTCCGGCACCCCGTACGCCGCGGGGTCCACCGACTGCCACGGCACGATCCGCACCCCGGGCGCGAACCGCCGGCGCCCGAAGTCGGCCCACCCGGTGCAGAAGCCGCAGTCACCGTCGTACAGCAGCAGCATCGCGCGCCTCCTTGGTCCCCTCCGGCCGGGCACCGGCCCGCCGTCCCCTCCAGCATGCGGTGACGGGGCAGCGCGGGCAAAACCGCCGGTGGCGGAGCCGTGTCGTCCGCTGCGGAACCACCCTGTGCGGTCTCGCGTCCGAAGAAGCTGAGTTGATCACGACAAATGAGAAGGACAAGAGCGACTGTATGGGCGCGAACGCAAAGAAGTGGGCGTTACTGGCCACGGCCGCCGCGGTGCTGCTGGCCGCGGGCTGCGGGGACGACGGAGGCGAGGACGGCGAGGCTGCCGGCGGCGGAGCGGAGCTGGCGGAGCAGTGGCGGACGCCGGCCGTGGACCACTCCCCGGAGGACGTGTGGCTGCCGCCGCTGTGGGCCACCGATGACGTCGTCGTCGGCATCAGCACCGGCGGGGTCACCGGCCACGACGCCGCCACCGGCAAGGTCGCCTGGGAGCTGGCCGCACCGGAGGGCGCCGGCAAGCCGTGTGCCGCCTCGCCGACGGTCAACGGCGCCGGCATCGGCGCCGTGCTGTTCGGCCCGGCCGACGCGCAGGTCGGCGACGACACCTGCGCGGTGCTTGCGGTGGTCAACACCGCGAGCGGCGAGCTGCTGTGGAGCGAGGACCTGACCGCCGGAGACAGCGCGTACCCGGCCGCCGACGTCATGCCCGTGAGCGTCGGTGAGGAGGCGGTCACGGTCGAGCTGATCGAGGACGGCCTGCACCGCTTCTCGATCGACGGGGAGGAACTGCCCGTCCCCGAGGTGACGGTGGGCGAGCAGTGCGACGACTTCTACACCGACTGGCTGCACAGCCCCCGGTACCTGGTCGCCGTCGTCGACTGCAGCGACCTGACCGACGCCGAGAACCACATAGCCGCGTACGACGCCGCCAGCGGCGAAGAGCTGTGGACCGGGACGGACTTCGCCGAGGACCAGCCGGCCCGGCTCGACATCCTCACCGACGAGCCGCTGACGGTCGCGACGCAGGAGCGGCTGGTGTCGTTCGGCGAGGACGGCAAGGTGCTGACCGACCTGCCGCAGAAGCGGCCCGACGGGTATCTGCACCTCGACCCGGGGGACTTCACCATCCGGGACTCGGTGCTGGTCACCTCCTACGACGATGCCACCAACGACTTCGTGGGCATCGATCTGGCCACGGGCAAGGAGCTGTGGAAGCAGGAGACCGACTCGGGTCCCGACCCGCTGGCCGCTGATGGGAAGGGGCCGGACGGGGCGCTGGTCGCGCTTCGGGACGACGTGGTCGAGGGGGAGAACGCCATAGCCGACTTCCTGGTGCTGTGGGACGCGCGGAAGGGCGGCGAGCCGGAGGCCGAGGGCATGCTGCCCGAGGACGCGGGCTCCCCGCAGGCGGTGGCCACCAGCGCCGACGGCGGCACGCTGTACGTCCTCGCCGAGCCCGACGTCGGCGAGGAGGCGCTGCGGATCGAGGCGTACCAGCGCTAGTACGCCCGGCCGGGGGGCGCCGCGGCCGGGAGCCGGAGAGCAGCGCGGCGCCCCCCGGCGCCCGTCCGCCGGGGGGCGCCGGACGAGGAGTCACCATTCCGGAGACGGGGCCGGGGCCTTGCCGCCGGTGGAGCTACGGGGACGACAGGGTGCCCAAGGGCAGCCGTGCCACGGGGTCGGCGCCGGTCGTCTCGTTGGTGTCGCGCAGGCTGGTGATCTCGGCGGTGGTCAGGGCGCGGTCGTAGACGCGGAACTCGTCCATGGTGCCCTGGAAGTGCTGCGCTCCGTCCATGCGCTGTCCGAGGTGGACGGGGCTGGGGTCGGTGCCCATGACGCTGCCGGCCGCGCCGGTGGCGGAGCCGGCCTGGGTGCCGTCGACGAACAGGGTCAGGGTGTCGCCGCTGCGGCGCAGCACGACGTGGTGCCAGGCGTTGTCGGCGTAGGCGCGGGAGGTGGTGACGCTGACGGCCGGGTCGGTGGCGTCGTTGAGCCGGGCGTGCAGCCGGCCGTCGGCCGGTTCCGCGCGCAGCCACACCTGCGGTGCGTCGTTGACCCCGTTGGCCCAGAAGATCGCCTGGTCGCCGCGCTTGTCGCCGTAGTTGATCCAGGTGGAGACGGTGAAGTCGCCGTCGTCCAGCAGCGGCTCCGGCGCGTACGGCAGTTGGACGCGGCCGGTCTGGCCGTCGAAGACCAGGCCGTTGCCGAACCGCCCGTCGACCGTCCTGCGGGTGCCGTCGAAGGCGAGTGCGTCGGCGGACCGTGCGGTGTCGGGCGTGGTCGCGGGGGCGGGCAGGTCGCCCGGTGCCAGCCGGACGAAGGCGATCTCCTCGTAGACGGAGGTGCTGCCGCGCTCGTAGATCAGGCCGATGTCGCCGTCGGGCAGCTCGACCATGTCGGAGTAGCCGGCGTAGCAGGCGCACTCCTCCTTCGACAGGCCGCGGTTCTTGCTGCCCCAGACCTGGACGCCCTCGTCGGTGGAGTCGCTGGCGACGGTGTCGACCCCCTGCCAGGCGGCCGTCTCGTCGAAGGAGGAGCGGATGGTCATGGCGCGGCGGGAGTTGTTCCACGCGGGGGCGGAGGAGAGGATGCGGTTGTACGGGTCGCCCTCGTCGGTGGCGTTCATCCGCAGCGCCGCGGACTCCGCGCGCGGCGCCTCGTAGCCCTCGACGTGCTGGAAGCCGGCGGAGGTGAAGCTCGCCCCGCCGTCCTTGCTGACCGCGCCCAGCCGGTGCGGGCGCTTGGTGACGTCGCCCTCGTTGCCGTCGTCGACGAAGTGGTTCTCCCGGGCCCAGACGTACACGTCGCCGTTGGCCAGCTCGACGAGGCTCAGCTCCTGCGGCTGGATCGTGGAGCTGTCCGCCGGGTACGTGCGGCGGGCGCCCTCCTCCCAGGTGGTGCCGCCGTCGTCGCTGTAGACGATCATCGCGCCGCGCACCGGGGTGCCGGAGCCGTCGCGGTAGTTGTAGTTGACGCCGGCCGTCAGCCGGCCCGCGTGCTCGCCGCGGGTGAGCTGGATGGCGTGCACGGGCCCGGTGGCGTAGTGGCCCCACTCCGGGTCGTCGATCTGGTCGTAGAGGCTCTTCGGCTCGGTCCAGCTCTGCCCGTCGTCGGTGCTGTACTGCACGTACGGGGTGCGCGGCGCGCCTGAGCCGGTCTCGCCGGGGGCGGCGGGATCGACGGGGTTGAACGTGCTGAGCAGCACGATCCGGCCGTCGGGCTGCCCGGTGTCGGGGGCACCGTCGAGCGTGCGGTAGACGACGGGGGCGGCGTTGCTGCGGGTCGCGGGGGCGTCCGCGTCGTCGTCGGTGCCCTGGGCGACGGTGTCCCGGGCCTCCCAGGTGCTGCTGCCCGCGGGCAGCCGGCGGGAGACGAGGCGGATGTTGGACTTGTCCTCGCAGGAGTTCATCCGCTGCTCGGCGAAGGCCAGCAGCGACCCGCTCGCCGTGCGGACGACGGCGGGGATGCGGTAGCAGCCGGGGCCCGAGGCGGTGAAGAGGGTGGTGGTCTGCGCCTCGAACGGGTCGACGGTGGCCAGCGGCGCGGCCCCGGCGGACTCGCCCCCGGACTGCGTCAGGTGCACGCCGATACCGGCGAGCGCGACCACCAGCGCCCCGGACAGGCGCCGGACACGTCGGCGGAATCGAGGAGTTCGATGGGAAACGGCTGTCATAGGCGTGCAAGATATCCTACAAGTGTCCGCGGCGTCAGCGGCTTCCTGCGGACGGTACGGGCCGGGGGATGGCACCAGGCAGGAAGCGGGTGGCAGCAGGAGGGAGTCCGGTGCGCTCCGCCCGTAGCGTCCTGAAACATGAGTACTTCCGCGCCGCACCCGCCGCGCCCTTCGCGCCGCTCCCTGCTCGCCCTCGGCCCCGCCGCAGCCGCCGCGCCCGCGCTGGCCGCCGGGGCACGGCGTGGAGCGGGCCGGTGCTGTTGCGGCTGGCGTACGCGTATGAACAGGCGAGCGCGGTGCGCAGGCCGCCGGAGTACCGGGCGCCGGACGTGGGCCTGTGAGCCTCTGCTGACCTTCCCGCGTCCGTGCGGTCAGTGCGCGATGCCGTCGATCACTTCCCGCGCGCCCTGCCGCAGCAGCGCCAGCGCGACCGACGTGCCGAGGTCCGGCGGGGTGAGCCGGCCCGCGGACTCGCGGGCGTCGAGCACGGTCTTGCCGTCCGCGCTGAACACCCGGCCGCGCAGCCACAGTTCGTCGGGCGCGGCGGTGGCGAAGCCGGCGATGGGGCTGTTGCAGTGGCCCTGCAGCACGTGCAGGAACATCCGCTCCGCCATGGCCTCGCGGTACGTCTCCGGATGGTTCAGGTCGCTGACCACGTCGATGGTCGCGGTGTCGTCCTCGCGGCACTGCAACGCCAGGATCCCGGCGCCCAGCGGCGGGCACATCGTCTCGACCGGCAGCACCTCGGTGATGGCGTCGCTGCGGCCGATGCGCTCCAGACCGGCCACGGCCAGCAGCAGCGCGTCGACCTCCCCGGCGGCCAGCTTCGCCAGCCGCCGGTTGGCGTTGCCGCGGAACGGCACGCACTCCAGGTGCGGGTACGCGGCCGACAACTGCGCGATCCGGCGCACGGAGGACGTGCCGATCCGGGTGCCCGCCGGCAGGTCGTCGAGCCCGAGCCCGCCGGGGTGGATCAGCGCGTCGCGGATGTCGTCGCGGCGCAGGAACGCGGCGAACGTCGTCCCGGCCGGCAGCGGCCGGTCCGCCGGCACGTCCTTGACGCAGTGCACCGCGAGGTCCGCCTCGCCGGTGACCAGCGCGGCGTCGACCTCTTTGGTGAACGCGCCCTTGCCGTCGACCTGGGACAGGTCGCCCAGCCACTTGTCACCGGTGGTCTTCACCGGCACCACCTCGGTCCGGATGCCGGGGTGCAGCGCGGCCAGCTCGGCGCGGACGCGCTCGACCTGGGCGAGGGCCATGGGGGAGTCGCGCGAGACGATGCGGATGAGCTCGGGCACGGACATGGCGTACACGATAGACCGTCAGTTACGTGATCTGCGGCGGGGTCCGGGCCGCACGGTCGCACGCGCCGCGTACGCGCCCGCACGCGCGCGCCGCCCGGGAGCCGCGGGGGCTCCCGGGCGGCGGACCTGCCGCGGAGGGCTCGACCGGCTGCCCGTCAGCGGCGGTTGACGCCGTGGGGGACGGCGGCCGGGCGCCACCCGGGAAAACCACACGTCGCGGGCGCGCCCCGGACCGACGCGTGGAGCGTGTGATCACATCGCGTACACGCCAACGAGCCCGTACGGCCCGGCTGTCGGCCGGTCCGTACGGGACTCGGAAGGGGTGTCGTTCACCGTGCTCGGCACCCGCCCGGTGCCGGGCCCACCCGGGTCACCCCGGGGGCCGGCTCGGGCGGTGTGCCGGCAGCTCAGATCGCGTGCGGCTCTATCCTCGCGATGCTCGCGCCTTCGCCTGCTGCCGGAAGGCCACGGTCAGACCCATGGCGAGCAGCCCCAGCAACGCCGTGGCGCCGCCGACGAAGGCGTTGCACCAGATGGCGCCGTTGGACGCGGTGTTCGCGGTGGTGACCACCCAGGGGGAGATCACGAGCCACGTGCCGAGGGGCACGGCCAGCCAGGCCAGGCCGGAGGTGCGCTCCGGGGCGAAGGCGAGGCCGAGTCCGATCAGGCCGATGGTGATGCCGACGATCAGGTTGTTGACGGCGAGGTTGGTGTTCCCCGTGAAGTGCACGACCCAGGGCGAAATCGCGGCAAACAAGCCGGCGAGCAGGATCAGTCCTTCGAGGGCAACCACACCACCTCCAGCCGCCGTGCGATCGAGTCGCCCCCGCATCTCGCCCACGTCGGGGTGTGTGGTCATGTCGGTGGTGTGTTGCTGATACGACATGGTTGCTGCCTCCTCTCCAAGAGGGGTGGGATGCATCCTCTTCTGTCACCTTACGCCCGATTGAGTGACAGTGCGTATTTTGTCGGCGCTGGCCCGCGCGCAGGGCTGCCGCCAGCGTTGACGCCCGGGTCAGGCCAGGCATACGGAGACGTACAGCCCGGGGCGTCGGACCGTCCTTCGCACCCCCGGGCGCTCACCGACGGCGACCGCACGGGCACGGTACGCGGGGGTGCTCGACGCCGGGACACACCCTGCCGGTCAGCCGCCCGGTCAGCCGCAACCCGGCCCCGGCCGCCGCTACCGGCGGCTGCGCGCGTGCAGGCCGTGCAGCGTGATCGTGCCCCGGTCCAGGCGCACGCTCGCCGCGTAGCGGTACGCGGCCCGCACCTTTGGGTCCGTGAGGTCCAGCACCTCGCCCGCGTCCACCGTGAACAGGAACTCCCAGCCCGCGCCCTGGTCCACGTACGCCGTGGTGACGTTGCCGCGCGCCACCAGGGCGTAGCGGGAGCCGGGGCGGGAGAGGTCCACGGTGCCGTCGAGGTTGCCCAGCGGCTCCATGCCGGTGGTGATCAGCCTGCCGTCGATACGCAGGTCCCAGCCGGCCCGCCGCAGCCCGTTGTGGTGGCGGAACAGCAGGTAGTTGTCCGCGTCCTTGGCGAGGCCCACGAAGACGGTGTCCTGGCCGCCCGTGCCCGCGAAGGTGCCGGTGTCCAGCACCAGCGCGAAGGCGTCCGTGCGCGGTGCGGGGCCGGACAGGAACAGCAGGTGCGTCGGCGCCTCGGTGGTCACCGTCAGCCTGCCGTCGCCGGCGGTGGCGGTGCCCTCGTGCGACCCGGGCGGTACGGGCAGGACGGCCCAGTCCCCGAGGCCGGTGTCGAACTGCTCGTCCAGTTCGACGACCGCGTACGCGCCGGAGTCCGGCGGCGGCGGGAACAGGTCGACGTCCGCCAGATGCGCGTCGAGCAGGGCGGTCAACTCGCGGAGCTTCTCGGGGTGGCTGCCGGCGAGGTCGTCGCGCTCTTCGGGGTCGCGGCCGAGGTGGTACAGCTCGCCGTCGCCGCCGCGGAGCCGGCGTACCAGCTTGAACTCGCCGTGCCGGACGGCGGCGTGGGGGTGGCGGTCCTGGTTGAAGTGCGGGTAGATCCAGAAGAGGGTGTCCCGGCTGATCCGGTCCTCGCCGGTGAGCAGGGGGGCGAGGCTCGTACCGTCGAAGCGCGCCTCTTGATCCGGCCGCCCGCCGGTGGCGAGGTCCAGCGCCGTCGGGAGGAAGTCGATCGTGGAGACGGGCGTGGCGTCCGTACGCCCCGCGGCCACCCGGCCCGGCCAGTACGCGATCAGCGGCACCCGGATCCCGCCCTCGTACAGCTCGCTCTTGCCGCCGCGCAGCGGCGCGGTCGCGTCCCGGAACTCGCTGCCGTTGTCGGACGTGACGAGGATCAGGGTGCGCTCGGCGAGCCCGTGCTCCGCCACCGCGGCGACGATGCGGCCGACCTGCTCGTCGATGCTCTCCAGCATCGCGGCCAGCACCGGCCGGTTCGGGAGCTGATCTGCGCCCGGCTTGGCCTCGTACTTGGCGACCAGCTCCGGCTTCGCCGCCAGTTGGGTGTGCACGGCGTAGTTGGAGACGTGCAGGAAGAACGGCTCGTCGCGGTGGCGGGCGACGAAGTCGGCGGCCTCGTCGGCGAGCCGGTCGGTGAGGTACTCGCCGGGCTCGCGGGCCGGCAGGTCGGGCATGAAGAAGTACGGGTGGAAGTAGTCGCCGCCCGCGATGTAGCGCCGCTCGGAGGCGATCGCCTCGTCCAGCCCGTGGGCGTAGGGGTTGCCGGGCCGCTCGGTGTACTCGCCGCTGTAGGTCTCGGTGAGGTGCCACTTGCCGATCAGGGCGGTGGTGTAGCCGTACGGGCCGAGGAAGTCGGGGACGGTGGGGATCTCGGGGGAGAGGAACTTGTTGCTGGGCGCCGGCGCCTCGCGGAGGTAGTCGGTGATGCCGGTGCGGGCCGGGTAGAGCCCGGTCATCAGCGCGGCGCGGGTCGGCGAGCAGATGGGTGCGGCGGAGTAGGCGCGGGTGAAGCGCATTCCCTCGCGCGCCAGCCGGTCGATGTGCGGGGTCTCGTTGAAGGTGTTGCCGTCGGCGCCGAACTCGTGCCAGCCGAGGTCGTCGACCGACACGACGATGACGTTGGGCGGCGGCGGGCCGCCGGCGGCGGCGTCGCCGCGGGCGAGTACGGGGGCGGCGACGGCCGTGAGGCCGGCGGCGGAGGCGCCGCGCAGGACGCTGCGGCGCGAGGGGGTGCGGAACGTCGTCGGGGGCATACGGCCCAGCGTCGGGCGGCCCGCGCGGGAGCGTCAACGGCCGGGTGATTTAGTCCGGGCGGCCACGGGCCGCCCCGGTCAGTCCGCCGCGCGCAGCCGTACGTGGATGTGGCCGGCGTCCGCCGCCGCGGGCCGGCCGTCGGGGTCGGTGACCTCCACGAGTTCGAGCCCGGCGATGGCCGCCAGGGTCGCGAAGCCGTCGCGGGTGTACCAGTGCAGCACCCACGGGCGTTCGGTGATGCTGCTGCCCGAGGGGTGGTAGCGCTCGTAGCGCAGCAGCGTCGTCTGGGTGCGGGTGCGCTCGTCGCGGCTCTCGGCGACGACGCTGACCCGCAGTTCGGCGCCGTCCGGCGCGGTGGCGGTACGGGTGCGGCCGACCTCCGCCGCGGCGGGCAGGTGCAGCGGGATCAGGACGGTGCCGCCCCCGGTGAGGTGGGCGCGGATGGCGCGCAGGGCGGCCAGCGCGGTCGCGTCGTCCGGCAGCAGGTTGAACGCCGGCCCGGCGAGGTAGACGGCCGCGTACCTGCGGGGCAGGTCCAGGGCCTCCATGCGCTGGTGGAAGACGGAGACGGGCAGGGTCTCGGCGGCGGCGCGGCGGCGCAGCGTCTCCAGCATGTCCGCGGAGGAGTCGACGCCGTCCACGTCCAGCCCGCGGCGGCGGAGTTCGAGCAGCGGCTCGCCGTCGCCGCAGCCCAGCTCCAGCGCGGGCGTACCGGCCTCGGCGACGAAGGCGGCGTACGGCTCGGGGTCCTGGGTGACGGACTTCAGCGGCCCGTAGAGTTCGGCGACGATTCCGGAGTAGAAGTCTGCTGGATCCATGTTCGCCACCTTATGGCGATCGCGCCGGTCACCCCGGGCGCCCGCGGCGGTACGGCGGTCCCGGGCGGGGCTGCCACGCTACGGGCCGCCACGCCACGGGCCGCCACGCTACGGGGCGGTGCGCCGCAGCGCCGCCCGGGCCAGCCGGACGACGCCGGCCCGCAGGCGCTCCTCGCCCAGCTCCGGCAGCAGCGCGGCGACGTGCTCGGCGCTCAGTGCGGCGAGCAGGGCGTGCGCGGCGTGGTCCGGGTCCGGTGCGCCGGCGAGCAGGATCGCGACGTGCCGGTGCCAGAACCGGTAGGCGCCGATGCGGTAGCGGGCGCCGGGCGCGGCGGTCTCCGAGGTGCGGACCAGCGACAGGTTCGCCAGCAGGTAGTCGACGTACGCCTCGACGAACGCGTCGAGCCGGTCCTCGGCACCCGGCTCAGGACCCGTTCCCGGCCCCAGCGGCGGCGGCCCGAAAAGGATCGCCTCCTGCAGGACCCGTTCGCGGGCGTCCAGGAGCGCGGCGGCCAGCCCCGACTTGTCGCCGAAGCGGCGGTACAGGGTCCCCTTGCCGACGCCGGCCGCGGCGGCCACCTGGTCCATGGACACCGCCTCCACCCCGTGCTCGGCGAAGAGCCGGCCGGCCGCTTCGAGCACGGCGGCGCGGTTGCGCGCCGAGCGAGCCTGCTCCTTGGGCGGCGGGGTGTGCAGGAGTTCCAGCAGCGTTGCAGAATCGGACTGCGGTCCGTTATTGTTGCCCACAAGCGGACTATAGTCCGAAAAAGGAAGGCAGCGACATGACCGCACTCATTTCCCGAGAAGAGCTGAAGGCCGCCGTGGACGCGGGCACGGTGACCGTGCTCGACGCCCTGGGCGGGGAGTACTACGCCAAGCAGCACCTGCCCGGCGCCCTCCCGCTCGCCCCGCCGGACGTGGACGCCCGGGCGTCCGCCCTGCTCCCCGACCGCGACGCCCCGATCGTCACCTACTGCTCCAACCCGGCCTGCCCCAACAGCGGGCAGGTGGCCGACCGGCTCACCGCCCTCGGCTACACCGACGTCCGCAAGTACCGCGAGGGCATCGAGGACTGGGCCGGCGCGGGCCTGCCCACCGAATCCGCCTGACCGCCGCCGGGGACGGCGGGGCGCCCGGGTGCCCCGCCCTTCCCCGTGCCCGGCGCCGGCAGTTCGGCCCCGCCGCCCGCTCCGGCTGGGGCTGTGCGATAGGCCAGTGGCACATGTGAAGTCCTCCGGTAGGTGCGTTGGCGGGGCGCCGCCGGGCGTGGCCGGTGTCATCCTGATATGGCTACCTTTGGCAGATTTCATGCGGAGGGGTCCATGGGCAGGGCAGGCACCACCCGGCACGTACGAGGCGAACCACGAGCGGAAACCCCCGCCCTCTTCGCGGAGTTGCGGGAACGCGAGTTCGGTTATCTGGATGAGGGCGGGCACACCTATCTCGACCACACCGGTGCGGGTCTCCCGCCGCGCTCCCTCGTGGCGGGGAGCGCACGGCGCATCACCGGCGGGCTGTTCGGCAACCCGCACTCCGAGAGCCCCGCCTCCCGGGCTTCGGGGGACCGGCTCACCGAGGCCCGCGAGGCGGTCCTGCGGTACTTCAACGCCGACCCCGCCGAGTACGCCGTGATCTTCACGCCCAACGCCACGGGCGCGCTGCGCCTGGTCGGGGAGGCGTACCCGCTCGGGCGCGGCAGCCGGCTCGTCCTCGCACTCGACAACCACAACTCCGTCAACGGCCTGCGGGAGTACGCGCGGGCGCGCGGCGCGGCCGTCGAGTACGTGCCGCTGCGCACGCCGGACCTGGACATCGACGAGGACCGGATGCACGCCGCGCTGTCCGTACGCGCCCGGCGGCCCTGCCCCGCCCGCGGGCCGCGCCGCCGCCGGGGGCTGCTGGCCTACCCGGCGCAGAGCAACTTCACCGGCGTACAGCACTCCCTGGAGTGGATCGCCACCGCCCAGGCGCGCGGCTACGACGTCGTCCTCGACGCGGCGGCCTACGTACCGACCAACGCCCTCGACCTCGGCCGCCACCACCCGGACTTCACCGTGGTGAGCTTCTACAAGCTCTTCGGCCACCCCACCGGCGTCGGCGCCCTCATCGCCCGCCGGCCGGCGCTCGCGAAGCTGCGCCGCCCCTGGTTCGCCGGCGGCACGATCTACGCGGTCAGCGCGCAGGCGCAGTGGCACGTCCTCGCCGACGACGAGGCCGCGTTCGAGGACGGGACCGTCAACTTCCTCGCCATACCGGACGTCACCGCCGGGCTCGCCTGGATCGAGCACGTCGGCATCGACCGCGTCCACGACCACGTCGACGCGCTGACGGCGCGGCTGCTCGCGGGCCTGCGGACGCTGCGGCACAGCGACGGCTCGCCGCTGATCCGGGTGTACGGTCCCGACCGCACCGGCACTCCGCGCGGCGGCACGGTGGCGCTGAACGTGCTCGACGCCGACGGCCGCGTCGTCGACGAGCGCGTCATCATCCGCGACAGCGGCGCGTACGGCATCTCCCTGCGCACCGGCTGCTTCTGCAACCCGGGCGCCGGCGAGGCGGCGTTCGGCCTGTCGCCGCGCCGGCTGCGCCGGGCGGCCCGCAAGCGGCTCGACTCGCTGGAGGACTATCTGAAGCTGCTGCATCTCCCCTCGGCGGGCGCGGTGCGCGTCTCGCTGGGGGCGGCGTCGCAGCCAGGCGATGTCGAAACGTTTCTGTCGTTCGTGACCCAGACCTACCGGGACCGCGTCCCGGACGTGGCGGACCTCGCGCCGCGGCTGGGCTGCTGACGACCGGGCTGCTGACGACCGGGCTGCTGACGACCGGGCTGCTGACGACCGGGCTGCTGACGACCGGCTGCTGACGACCGGGGCGCCGGCCCCGCGGGCCCCGGACCCCGGCCCGCGTCACCTCCCCTGCCGGCTCCGCTCGGCGCCGTCGCGGCACTTGCGCGCCAGCACCCACCACGTCAGCGCCAGGAACGCCACCGCGAAGCCCACCAGGATCAGCCACCCGCGGGCCGCCGGGTGCGCGAACGAGTCGCCGTACGACTCCAGCAGCGGCCGGCCCAGCGGCGACGCGTCCGTACGCCACAGCGACTCCAGCCCCACCCCGCTGCCCAGCGCCTCGAACGCCCACCGGTTGGTCATCGCCACGCTGAGCACCTCGCCGGCCAGCGTCATCCGCGGCACCGGCACGAACGCCCCCGAGAACAGCACCTGCGGAAAGCACAGCAGCGGCAGCATCAGCGTCGCCTGCCCCGGCTCCGCCACCGCGGCGGACGCGAGCAGCCCGAGCGCGAGGGCGGCGGCGGAGGCCAGCACGCTGGTGGTGAAGAGCGAGGCGTACGTGTCCCAGCCGGCCGGGGGCAGCCGGTTCAGCACGCGGAGCACGGCCAGCAGCAGCGCGTCGGCGAGGGCGAGCACCGGGAGCATGATGGTGAGTTTGGAGGCGACGTACGGGCCGATCCGCAGGCCGGCGAGCCATTCGCGGCGCAGGACGGCCAGTTCGGTGCAGATCTGCAGCAGGCCGTACGTGAGCCCGAAGAAGAACACGCCGAAGGCGATCCAGAACATGATCATCCCGCTGGACCCGGCGTCCGGCGACGCGGGGTCGAAGGCGCCGGAGCGGAAGAGCACGGCGAACATCGCCACGATCACGACGGGGGAGCCGGCGAGAACGGCGACGGAGAGCCGGTTGTGCAGGAGGAGGGCGGCGCCGCGGCGGGTGAGCAGGGCACACTGGCGCAGGGCGCCGACGCGGACGGCCCGGCCGGCGTGGACGGCCCTTCCGGCGTGGACCGCCCGGCCGGCCGCGGCGGCGGGACCGGCCGGTGCGGGGGCCCGGACCGGCAGCGCGGGTCCGGCCGGCGCGGCGGCCCCGGTCCGTACCGCGGTGCAGGCCGGTGCCGCGGGGTTCACCGGGTTCGAAGGGTTCGCCGGGTTCGCCGGGTCCGTCGGGGCCGCCGCCGGAGACAGGGCCTCCGCCGCCTGTCCCGGGATGTCGCCGGCGCCCGTGCCCGGCGCCCGTGCGCCGGCGGCCACCGCCCCGTACACCTCCTCCGCCGTGCCCACCCCGAACGCCGCGCACAGCCCGCCCGGTTCACCCGCATAAGCGACCTCGCCGTCGGCCGACAGGAAGACCACCTGGTCCCCGCGGGGCAGATCGGCGAGCACGTGCGTGGTCAGCACGACGGTCGTGCCGTCGTCCGCCAGCCCGCGCAGGGTGTGCATCAGCTCCGCGCCGGTGGCCGGGTCGAGTCCCGACGTCGGCTCGTCGAGGAACAGCACCCGGGGCCGGGTCAGCAGCTCCACCGCGATGCTCGCCCGCTTGCGTTCGCCGCCGCTGAGGGCCCGTACCGGCGTATCGCTCCGCGACGTCAGCCCCAGGGTGGCCAGCACCCGGTCGACGGTGGCGGCGACCGCAGCGGCCGGCGTCTTCGGCGGCATCCGCAGGCCGGCCGCGTACACCAGCGTGCGGTGCAGCGGCAGCTCGCGGTGGATGATGTCCTCCTGCGGCACGTACCCGAACTCCGGCCCCGGCGGCCCCGGCGGTGCCCCGTCGTGCTTCACCTCGCCCTCGGTCGGCGAGCTCAGCCCCGCCAGCGCCTGCAGCAGCACCGTCTTGCCCGCGCCGCTGCTCCCGGCGATCACCGTGAGGGTCCCGGGGGCGACGTCGAGCGACACCCCGCGCAGCACCCGCCCCGCGCCCCGTACGTCCCGGCTCACCCGCCGCGCGCGCAGCCGCAGGCCGCCGACCGGCGAGACGGACACACCGGGGGAACCACCAGGGGAGACACCCGGGCGCAGGGGCGGCGTCGACATGCGTGCAGCATGTCAAAGGAACGGGGTGGCGGCCCTCCGCGGCTCGCGCGTCGTACCAACGATCGGACGATCAGTCAGCGGGGGCCGCCCCCCTGCGCGGGCGCGGCCGGCCGCCAGTCCGCGGCGAGCAGCCCGAGCACCACCTCGTCCTGGAACTCGCCCAGCACCCAGGCCGAGGAGCGCAGCACGCCCTCGCGGACGAAGCCGTTGCGCTCGGCGGCGCCGAGCATGCCGGCGTTGTCCACCAGCGTCTCGATCTGCAGTCGCTGCAGACCGCGGACGACGAAGGCGTAGTGGCAGAGCGCGCCGACGATGTCGGTGCCGTAGCCCTTCCCGCGGGCGTACGGCATAAGACCCAGCCCGACGTGCGCGGACCGGTGGTGG
This sequence comes from Streptomyces sp. CNP082, assembly GCF_059570535.1. Lineage (NCBI taxonomy): Bacteria > Bacillati > Actinomycetota > Actinomycetes > Kitasatosporales > Streptomycetaceae > Streptomyces > Streptomyces sp. CNP082. The sequence goes on along the minus strand of NZ_JCANSZ010000043.1, from coordinate 6,044 downwards.
GTGTCGATGCCCCACAGCGCCGCGGTCCCGATCAGCGAGCCGCCGTCCAGTTCAACCACGGAGAACGAAACGTGCCCCTCCTCCTTGTCGTCCACCAGCAGCGGATTGTCCGCCGAGTCGGCCGCGACGGGCCGCCAGGGTCTGCCCTGGGCCCGTGATCCGGTGATGACGTCGTCGTAGAGGTCGGCCTGCAGGACCGGGATGTCCTCCGCGTGCCGGGCTCTGAGTCCGACCTTCTTGCCTCGTAGCATGTCCGATTCCTAACGGGCGGGTGCCGTCGGCCGCAAACTGATTACCCCGGGAAACCATGCACGTTCGGGGGAACCCCGGCGGAATCCGCCCCGCCGCCGGCCGGCTGTATCACGCTGGCGGCATGTCCATATATCAGGTTTCGTGTGCCGGCAGGGTGCTGTTCCTGGAGTCGGAGATCGCGGAGCTGAACGCGGTCTCCGACGGCGGGCTCCGGGTGGAGCCGGCGCTGTGGTGTGAGTTGGAGAAGGGGCACGCGGGCCTGCACTGCACCCTGGCGGTGGGCGCCCGCGCCACGGACGACCTGCCGGCCCGTACGCTCTGGGCCCGCTGGCCGGAGGGCGACGAATACGGGCCGGGGCGGGAGATCGCGGCGCTGCCCTCGTGCCCGGCGACGTTCCTCGAAGGGTCGGTCTCCTCCGAGTGCTGCGCCCTGCCGAAGGGTCACGAGGGGCGGCACGGGTTCGAGTTCGGGCCGCCGATCAGCGAGTCGGACGTGATGCCGGACTGGGTGCTGAAGATGCTGGAAGGGGAGTAGGCGCGGGAGGCCGGGCGGGGGCCGCGGACCATGCCGTTCGGGTCAGGCGACGATCAGCCGGAGGCCCAGCTCGGCCGCGTCGAGGGCGAGGAGGTCGCGGTTGCGTGCCGCCCAGCGGCCCGAGGCGAGGTCGTCGCCAAGGCGGTTCACCGCCCTCGCCTCGGCCTCGGGCCCCACCCTGGTCCACACCGACACCGCGCGGCGCACGTGGTCCTCCAGATACGCCTCGGGCCGGCGCCAGTGCGCCTCGAAGAACCCGTCCGTGCAGTCCCACGGGATGAGCACCGGCTCCGCGCGGCCGTCGATCGCCCGGGTCAGATCCGCCAGCGACGGCCAGTCGGCGAGGAGGCCGGCGAACTCGGGCAGGTAGTCGCGGGTGAGCCAGAACCGTTCGCGGCGGCCCGGATCGCAGGCGTCGTACGTGAACACCACCACCCGCCGCGCCACGCGCCGCATCTCGCGCAGCCCGGCCACCGGGTCCGGCCAGTGGTGCACGGTGCTCACCGCCATGGCCGCGTCGAAGGACTGGTCCGGGAACGGCAGGCGCTCCGCCCCGGCCGCCACACACCGCGCCGCGCCCGCGGGCCGCTGCGCCCGCATGACCGCCGACGGCTCCACCGCCGTGACGTCGCGGTCGGGCGGCTCGTACGAACCGGTGCCGGCGCCGACGTTCAGCACCGTACGGGCGTCCCCGAGCGCGTCCCAGATCCGCGCGGCGATCCGCGGTTCGGTGCGCCGCGTCGCCGGATAGGCGGACCCGATGACCTCGTACAACTGTGCTCCGAACACCTTGAGTTGCTCCTCCGCAGTCGTCCTGATCCCCCGGGCCCGCGCGTCCAGCTCCCGGTCGATGGCCGCCACCATCCCGGCGGCGCGCTCGCGCTGCGCCAGCAGCAGCCCGCGCAGCCGCCTGAGGTGCGCGACGGCGTCGGCAGCCGGGTCGTCGACCAGCTCCGCGATCTCCCGCAGCCCGAACCCCAGCCGCCGGTACCCGAGCACCTCCCGCAGCCGCTCCACGTCGCCCGCCGCGTACGCCCGATGGCCGGCCGCGGTCCGCGCGGACGGCCGCACGAGGCCGATCTCGTCGTAGTGATGCAGGGTGCGCACGCTCACCCCGGCCAACTCGGCCACGCGCCCCACTCGCAGATGCTCCGCCACGCCCCCGACTATGCGCCCTCACGCCACGGGAGGATCAAGTGCCGTGCCCGGCCCGCGAGGACTGCGACAGGGCCCGGTCGGTCGTACGGCGTCTGCCGGCCGCCCTGCGCCGCCCGTGTCAGGCTCAGTCGGGGCGCCGTTGTACGACGTCGGCGAGCGCGGCGGTCACGAACCTGTGCACGGCTGCCGTGGCCGGCGGTTCCTGGCCGCGGTCCGTGAACAGCAGGTGCCCGCCGCCGACCAGGGAGAGGGTGAGGGAGTCGATGTCGGCGTCGGCCGCGATGCGGCCCCGTGTGCGCTCGTCGGCCAGGTAGGTGGAGACCGCGGTGGCGACCTGGGCGAGGATCGCGGTGCCGCCTCCGGGTGTGGCTTGCCGTAGCCGCGCGCGCAGTTCGTCCCGGAACGTGATGAGCGGGATGATCGCCACCGGTACCGGTCCGAACAACGTGGTCAGCGCGCCGGTGACGTTGCCGGCGACCGTGCCGGTGCCGACGGCCTCGCGCAGTGCCTGCGCCTGCGTCTCCAACTGCGCGGCCCGGTCGAGCACCAGCTCGGTGAGGAAGGCGTCGAAGTCGGTGAAGTGCCGGTGCAGGACACCTTTGGCGCACCCCGCCTCATCGGTGACGGCCCGGCTGGTCAGCCCGTTCGGGCCGGCCCGCAGCAGTACGCGCTCGGCGGAGTCGAACAACTGCTGTCGCGCGTCGCGAAGGTGCACCCCGGTCGGCACTGACGGTTCCTCTCGCGGGCCGGTCTGCTGGCAGCCGTCTCCTCGTGGGCGCATGCCCACCAAGGTGAACGATCGCCCACTCTACCTGCGCCTCACGCGTTGAGCCGTGCCAGGCGGGGGAGCAGGCGCTTTGCGTTTGCCGAGGTCAGGGCGCGCCAGGTGGTCGTGCCGGGCTGGTCCGCGGCGTCGAGGGAGTCGATCTGGCGGGCGGCGATGCTGCGCGGTGTCCAGCAGTAGTCACTGCCGTACAGGATCCGCCGCGTGCCGAACGCCCGTTGAAGGGCGGGGACCTGATGGGGGAAGGGCGTCCCGGCGATGTCGAACCACAGCCCGGCGACCTGCTCCTGGACGGTCGGGTCGGCCGGTGAGCCGTCGGCGAGGGCGGCGCGGAAGAGCTCCATCCGGTCTGCCCGCAGGGGCAGGGCGCCGCCGCCGTGGGTGAAGATCCACTGCACCCCGGGGTGACGGGTCAGGACCCCGCCGAGGACCAGGTCGGAGGCGGCGCGGGTGGAGTCGAAGATGAACTCCAGCATCGGCCCGGGGCCGCCGTGTCGTCGCCGAAGTGGGTGCCCGGTGACGAGACGGAGAGCAGCGAGGTGCTGATGCGGTGCTGGTCCATGAACCGCAGGTGGTCGTCCATGCTCCAGGAGGGCCATCCGGGCATGCCGTCCGGGAGGGTGAATCCGGCGGCCTTGGCCGCGGCCACGTAGAAGTCCGTGACGAAGTGGGCGTGGACGTCGATCAGTTGGTCGGGCATGGGCGGCCTCGGTTCGCTGCGGTTCCGTTCCCTCGGCTGTGCCGTGCCGGGGCGGCCGGGGCATCGACGTATGAGATGCCCACTAGCGCCTTATTGAGGATGATTCCCCTTCAAGGGCCCCGCGAGCCGGCAAGGCTCAACTGGGATTCACACCTTGATGACGGTGGCGTGTGTGCCGCAGAGCGCGGTGAGGTCTTCGGGGTCGGAGGTGAGGACGGTGACCGGACCGGGGGCGGTGAGGGCGGTGGCGCTGAGCATCGCGTCGATGGCGTGCTTGTGGCCGTGCAGTCCGGCGTCGGCCAGGAGTGCCGTGGCGTGTCGGGCGATAGGTTCGGTGACCGGCTCGACGACGAGGCGGGACAGGGTCCATTCCAGGGCCGCCCGGTTGATGCGGGGGTGGACCACCTCGACGAGGGTGGCGGCGGAGGTGATGACGCGGAGGTCGTCGGCACGGGCCAGGGCGAGCCACGCGGCGATCGTGCGGTCGCGCATGACGGCCTTGGCCAGGCCCTCGCTGTCGAGGACGAGCGTGCCGCCGGGGGCGGCGGGGGAGCGGGTCACGCGGCGTCTGCTCCGTTGTGCGCCTGATCCTGCCGGGCCCGGTGGAGCTGGTCACGCAGTGCCTGGATCTCTTCGTCGGTGACGGGGCCGTGCTCGGCTTCGGCGACCTGGATGAGTTCGTTGAGGTTGTCGCGCTCGATCTGGCGGGCGACGGCTGCGGCTACGTAGGCGGACAGGCCGGAGGGGCCGCTGCGGGAACGGGCAGCCTCCGCGATGTCACGCGGCATGGTGATCGAATACTTTCCGGTAGGCTCGCTCATGCCGTCTATCCTACCTCCGGTATTCCCGCTGGGAGCGGCGCGAGCAGTGTCCCGTCTGCGGTGGGTGGGGCTCGTCTCCGGCGGCCGTCTGCGGCCGACGGCAGGGCGGCGGCCGGCGGCGGTGCGGGGACGTGGAGCTGCTGCCGGCGGAGTGGCGGAGTGACGCCGTCGTCGGTGTCCTGTCACAGACGGACGATGATCAGGGCGATGTCGTCGCGGGCGCCGTCGGCTACGCCGAGGCGGGCGAGCAGGGTGTCGGCGAGGCGTTCGGTGGCGGCGGTGCTGTAGCGGGCGAGTGTGTCTGTCAGCCGGTGCAGGCCGGCGTCGATGTCTTCGCCGCGTCGCTCGATGAGCCCGTCGGTGTACAGGACGAGGGTGTCGCCGGTGCGGTAGGGCAGGCTGGCGTGGGGGCGGGGGATGTGCCGGGGGCGGGTGGCCAGCGGCGGGTCGGTGGACTTGTCCAGCAGGTCGCAGGTGCCGTCGGGGTGCAGCAGGACCGGCGGGAGGTGGCCGGCGCTGCTGTAGGTGATCCGGCGGCCGGCGGGGTCGATGACGGCCTTGATGGCAGTGGTGGCCAGCGCCCCTTCCACGGAGTAGGAGTACAGGTCCAGCAGATCCAGCGCCTTGCCCGGTTCGCGCAGTGCCCGGACCCCGGCGGACAGTGCGCTGCGCAGCATGCCCATGGTGGCCGCGGCCTGAAGGCCGTGGCCGACGACGTCGCCGACGGCGACGGCGAAGCCGTTGTCCGGGAGGTCGATCACGTCGTACCAGTCGCCGCACACGTTCAGAGAGCCGGAGGCGGGCAGGTAGCGCACCGTGATGTGCTCGTGGTGTGCCAGGTCCGGTGAGCGCAGCATGGTCTCCTGCAAGGTGACGGCGACCTGCCGTTCCCTGGCGTGGGCGCGGCGCAGTTCCTCGTTGAGCCGCTGCAGCTCTCGCGCCCGTACGTACAGCTCGGCGTCCATCGCTTCCCGTTCGCTCAGGGAGCGTTCCTGGTCGCCGTCGCCGGCCGGCTGAGCCGCACGGGCCAGGATGAACGGGGTCACGTCCTCGACCCGGTGGATGATCCAGGCGACCTGCCCGTCCGGCCCGAGGACGGGGGTGTTGATCGGCGACCACCACCGCTCCTCGAACGTCCCCGGCCGGCCGGGGCAGGGGATGTCGTACTTCGTCAGCGCCATGGTGTCCGGCCTCTTCGTGCGCAGGACCCGGTGCAGCGAGGCGTCCAGATCCTGCATCCCGGTGGCGTGCGGGTCCGCCGGATTGCGGGGGAAGGCGTCGAACAGGTACCGGCCGATCAGGTCTTCCCGGGTCCGGCCGGTCACCTGCAGGTACGCCTCGTTGACATCGACGACCACCAGATCGGGGCCCAGCACCAGGTTCGGATTGGGTGCGGCCGTGAACAGCGCCTTGTAGTCGATCTGCGAGGTCACAGGTCCGCACCAGCCCTTTCCACCCCCGCAGCCTGCCGGTCTGCCGCCCTGCCGCCAATCTAGACCGGGCGTGATGGCCGCTCCCGCCCTGATCCGCCAACCGGACGCGGCATGCCCGCCAGTCGGGTCAGACACCCCATGTCGTTTGGTGTCAAGCTGCATGGGGTTCGGGGTGTGCGTGGTGTGACCAGGCGGTCGCTTCGTCGTAGTGGGTTCGGGTCTTGAGGCATCCGTGGAGGATGCCGACGAGGCGGTTGCCGACCTGCCGGAGGGCCGGGTTGTAACCGGCCTCGCGGGCTCGTTGCTTGTCGTAGTAGCGGCGGGCTCCGGGTGAGGCGCGCAGGGCGGAGAACGCCTGGGT
>NZ_JCANSZ010000042.1:0-67206 GCF_059570535.1 Streptomyces sp. CNP082 | reverse complement strand
ACAAGAAGCGCAACGTCGTCGAGCGGGCGATCAATCGCCTCAAGAACCACCGGGCCGTGGCCACCCGCTACGACAAACGCGCCTACGTCTACCTCGGGACCATCACCGTCGCAGCCCTGGCCATCTGGCTCCGCACATGATCCGAGAAACAGAACCTAGTCCGCTGGGACCCCGAAAAGTACAAACGCGTCCACGCCCTCACCCACGCTGACCTCGGCGACAGTCTCGCCGCCCAATCCCGCGCCGACGAAGCCATCGCCGCCTGGGGCACCGCCATGAACCTGATGGCTGGCATGACCTCCGACCGCACCCGAAAGGCCATCACCTCCATCCGGCCCACCCTGGCGATCTACCAACGCCGAAAAGTCCCCGGCGCCGCCGATCTCGCCCGGCGCGCCCGCGAGGCACTGATCCAGCATGCCCCACCAGCTCGCCTGACGAAGGGATCACCGTGGCTCAGCCCGATACCAGCAACCCTCCCCGCGCCCTCAAGCCCGCCACCGATTCCATGACTCTGCTCGTCGCCGCAGTCATCCTCCACGACAAGACCACCGACCGCGTCCTGCTCCTCCAACGCGGCCCCAACGCCAAGTTCGCCCAAGGCAAGTGGGACCTTCCCGTCGGCAAGTCAGACCCTGGCGAGCCCATCACTGACACTGCCGTACGCGAGCTGTATGAAGAGACCGGTATCACGGTGAAGCCGGAGCAGCTCCGCGTCGCCCACATCATTCACGGAGCCTGGGGCGTCGAAGCCCCCAACGGCTTTCTCACCGTCGTCTTCACCGCACACGAGTGGACCGGTGAACCGGAGAACCGCGAGCCGCACAAACACGCCCAGGTGCGCTGGACCCCTGCCAATGCCATTCCCGAGGAGTTCGTCGAGACCACCGACAGCGCACTCCACCGATACCTGCACAACGGCCCGCAGGTCTCTCTCGACGGCTGGAAGTAACAGCCGTACTCCCGCCTCAACCGTCTCGGCTCGGTGCGGAGCACCAAGCCGCCATCGCACGGGCTGGGGGCTGCGTCGTCTTCCACCGCGAGGCCGGCAGCGTGGTGAGCGGGCCTCACCTCGCGCAGCAAGCACGGCACTGAGCCTGGAAAGTCCTGGAGAGCTGACCTCACCGTCATGCCCCAGGGCTCTCCTCTTCCCGACCCCAGTCGAACGGAGAGCGAGAGCGCCCGGAACGTGGGCTTCCCTCCCCGCGAACTCCGTGATCTGCAGCTCCGTGTCCGCACCGAGCAGCAGACCCCCGAGTGGAAGGCCCGCTACGCGGCGCGCTCGGGGGTGAAGGAACGGTCAACGAGTTCGCCCATGGCCACGGCGTGCGACGCTGCCGCTATCGCGGCCAGCACAAGGCTCACGTTCAGCACGTCCTGGCCGCCATCGCCGTCAACATCGAGCGCCTCAGCCCGCTGCCGCCGACCGCAGAAGGCCCCCCGCCCCGACAACCGACGGCCTTCCAGAACTACCTCGACCAGCACAAGATCCCCCGGTCAACGTCTTGGTGAACCCTCGGCATCTGACCTCGACATCTCCAAGATCCCCGACAGAGTCAAGCTGAGACTGCCGGGCCGGGGTGCCGGGACCGCTGGTCTGCGGACCGGCCGGCGCCGCGCCGCTCGTACGGGCCGATACGGCTCGTACGGGCGGCGCGGCGATTCGGCGTACGCGAGCATGCGGATCACGGCGACGGGTTACGGTGCCTGCGCGGGCGCGCGGCAGCAGGTGTGCGCGCGGGGCTGACGGGGAGGAAGGCGTCGTGGGTATGCGGGAGACGGAAAAGCCGCGTGAGCCGCGGGAATCGCGGGGGTCGCGGGGGTCCGGGGCGGCGCAGGGGGCAGCGCAGGCGGAGGCGCCGTGGGAGTTGTTCCCCGCGCTGCGCACCGCTCCCGAGCGGGTCGCGCTGCGCTTCGGCGCCACCACCCTGACGTACTGCGCGCTGGCCGCGGCGGCGGACGGTCTCGCCCGGCGGCTCCGCGGCGCCCGGCGGGTGGCCGTCTGGGCGACGCCGGAGCCCGCGACCGCGGTGGCGGTGACGGCGGCGCTGACGGCGGGCGTGGCGGCGGTGCCCCTCAACCCCCGTATCGGGGTACGGGAGCTGGCGCACATCGTGGCCGACAGCGAGCCGGAGCTGGTGCTCGCGGCCCCGGACGCGGAGCTGCCGGAGGCGCTGGCGAAGGCCGAGCGGGTGGACGTGACAGTGCCCGGGGCGGAAGCAGGAACGGTCGCCGGGGCGGCGGCCGTACGAGCCGGGTCACCGGCGCCCGGCCCGCAGCCCGCGCCGGAGCCCGCGACCGCGAGCGCCCGGCCGGACACCGCCGCCCGCGAGCCGGAACCCGCGACCACCCGGCCCGGAACCACCGCTTCCGCGCCCACGCCCGACACCCCCGCGCTCGTCGTCTACACCTCCGGTACGACGGGCCCGCCCAAGGGCGTCGTGCTGGCGCAGCGGGCACTGGCCTCGACCCTCGACGACCTCGCGGAGGTCTGGGGCTGGACGGAGCGGGACACGGTGGTGCACGCGCTGCCGCTGTTCCACGTGCACGGGCTGGTCCTCGGCGTGCTCGGCCCGCTGCGCCGCGGCGGCGCCGTGCACCACGTGGGGCGCTTCGCGCCCGAGGCGGTGGCGGCGGCGCTGGACGCGGGCGGCACGATGCTGTTCGGGGTGCCGACGATGTACCACCGGCTGGCCGACGCCCTCGATGCCGGAGCCGGGCCGGCAGCCGCCCCCGGGGACCCGGCCGGCACGCCCGGCACGCCGCTGGCCGCCGCCCTCGCCGGCGCCCGGCTGCTGGTCTCCGGCTCCGCGGCGCTGCCGCTGGCGGACCACCGCCGGCTCACCGCGGCCACCGGCCGCCGGGTCGTGGAGCGCTACGGCATGACGGAGACGCTGATGAACACCAGCGTCCGCCCCGACGACCCGGACGCCGCCGGCAGCGTCGGCGTCCCCCTGCCCTCCGTCGCCGCCCGGCTCGTCGATGACGCGGGGGCCGAACTCACCGCGTACGACGGGGAGACTGTCGGCGAGATCGAGGTCCGCGGCCCGAACCTCTTCACCGGCTATCTCAACCGCCCCGAGGCGACGGCCGCGGCGTTCCGCGACGGCTGGTTCCGCACCGGTGACATGGCGGTACGGGACGCGGCCGGCCGCTTCCGCATCGTCGGCCGCCGCGCCACCGACCTCATCAAGTCCGGCGGTTACAAGATCGGCGCCGGGGAGATCGAGAACGCGCTGCTGGAGCACCCGGCGGTCGCCGAGGCGGCGGTCACCGCGGAGCCGGACCCGGACCTGGGCGAGCGCATCGTCGCGTGGGTGGTCCCGGACGGCACGCCGCCGTCCGCCGCGGAGCTGGAGTCGTACGTGGCCGACCACCTGGCCCCGCACAAGCGCCCCCGCAGGGTCCACTTCCTCGACGCCCTCCCCCGCAACGACATGGGCAAGGTCCTCAAGCGCGCCCTGGGCGGCTGACCCCGCCGCGTCAACCGGCGCCGTAAGCCGGCGCCGTCAGCCGGCGTCCCATCCCGCCGCCGACGACTCCGCAATCGCCAAGGTGGCAGGCCGGACCGCCCCAGGACCAAAACGCCGACGAACCCGGTCCCCAGCCGCCTCGGCGCGGCGGGCGCGGGCGTCGCCGGGGTCCAGCAAGAGCTGGCGGTACGCGCCGGCCGCCGGCAGCAGGTCCTCGGCGCGCAGCGCGTACGCCCGTACCCGAGCCCGCTGCAGCCCGAGGGCGGTCAGCAGGCCGAGGGCGGTGGCGGCGAGCGCCGGCGAGTGGTCGGTGGGCTCCGCGGTGGCCCTGCTCCGCGTGGTCGAGCTGCGGTCGGCGTAGCGCACCACGAGGGTGAGGCGGCCGGCGACCTGGCCTTCCCCGCGCAGGCGCTGGCCGATCCGGTCGGCGAGCCCCAGCACGGACCGGTGGTGCCGTACGGGATCGAGGCAGTCGGCGTCCAGCACCAGCTCCGCCGACATGGCCGCCACCGGCTGCGCGGGGGTGACCGGGCGCGGGTCGTGGCCGCGGGCGCGGTCGCCGAGCAGGCGGGCCTGGCTGACGCCGAGGAGCCGCTGCAGGGTCACCGCGGGCAGCTCGGCGAGCTGCCCGACGGTGTGCAGGCCGTATCTGCCGAGCTTCTCCGCGGTCGCGCGGCCGACCCCCGGCAGGGCGGTGACCGGCCGCGGATACAGCCACTCCGCCGCCCGCCCCGTGGGCACGCAGGTGGTGTCTCCCGGCGCGGACGCATCGGCGGCCATGGCGGCGAGCATGCGGTTGCCCGCGAGTCCGGCGCTGCTGTCGATGCCGTAGAGGGCCTTCAGCCGCATCTTCACCAACTGGACCGCGTCGTAGGGCGACAGGTCGAAGTACCGCAGCGCGGACGTCAGATCGAGCTGGACGGCGCTGGGCGGCATCTCCTGGACGTGCGGCGTGACGCCGCCCATCAGCTCGACGACGTCCGCGTACTGCTCCTCGCTCAGCGAGGCGTGCAGGTGGAGGTGCGCGATGTGGCGCACGCGTGCGGTCATCCCGCGCTCCCCGGGCTGCGGTGGCCGAACTTCTTCAGATCGGCCGACCTGCTGCCGGCGGGCTGCAGGTCGGCGTACGGGTGGAGGCGGGCGCCCGCGGTGCCGTCGGCCAGGGTGCGGCGGGGCTGGGCAGGTCCGGGCTGGGCAGGTCCGGGCTGGGCAGGTCCGGGCTGGGCAGGTCCGGGCTGGGCAGGTCCGGGCTGGGCGGGGGTCGGGTGCGGCCGGTCCTCGCCCAGGAGGGCGAGCGCGGCCCCGGGTCCTTCGTCGCGGCGGGCGGCGGCGATCCGGTCCAGGTCCCAGGCCATGGTGCCGACGACGGTGCGGCGGGTGCCGCGCACCTGGACCGTGCCGCGTACCAGCAGCAGGCCGCTGTGGAAGACGGTGTGCGCGCAGGCCGGGTGGGAGTCCTCGAAGAACGCCAGGTCGACAAGGCCGGAGCCGTCCTCCAGCGTGACGAAGATGACGCGCTTGCCGCTGGCGATCGGCGGGGTCTGGGTGGAGGCCCGCACGCCGGCGACGAGCACCTGCTGCCCGGGGCGCAGCCCGGCCAGGTGCGCCGCGTCCGTCGCGCCGATCTCGCGCAGCAGCCGGTGGTGGTGCTCCATCAGGTGCCGGGAGACGTCGATGCCGAGGGTGTTCAGTTCGGCGCTCAGGGTCTCGCGCCCGGTCATCTCCGGCAGCCCGCTCGGCTCCGTCCCGCCGGCCGCGTCCGCGCCGATGGGCAGTTGGCCCGCGCCCGCGGCGCGGGCCCGGGACTGCCGGTGCAGCTCGTCGATCTGCAGGAGGAAGTCGCGGCGGGTGAGGCGGCCCTCGTCGAGGGCGCCGAGGCCGTCCAGGGCGCCGACCTGGGCCAGGCGCTCGGCGACCGGCCTGCTGGGGCGGGCCCGCTGCCAGAAGTCCGACAGCGATCCGTAGGGCTGGCCCGCCTCGATCCGTACGCCCTCGTCCTCGCTGATGCCGTGCACCGCGGACAGCGCGAGCCGCACCCCCCACCGGTCGGTGCCGTCGTCCTTCTCCACGGTGTGCTTCACCCGGGAGCGGTTGACGTCGACGGGCAGGACGGGCACGCCGCGCCGGCGGGCGTCGGAGACGAGGACGCGCTTGGGCCACATGCCGGGGTCGTGTTCGAGGAGGCCCGCCAGCAGGAACGCCGGGTAGTGCGCCTTGAGCCAGGCGCTCTGCAGCGCGGGGACGGCGAAGGCGACCGCGTGGGCCCGGCAGAAGCCGTAGGAGCCGAAGGCTTCGATGGTCTTCCAGACCTCGTCCCGTACGGCCTGGTCATAGCCGCGCGAGCGGGCCCGGCGGTGGAACCAGTCCCTGATCCGGGGCAGCCGCTCGCCGTCCCCCAGCGCGCGCCGGGCGACCTCGGCCAGCGCGTAGTCGCAGCCGGTCAGCACCGACAGCGTCTCGATGATCTGCTCGTGCCAGATGGTCACGCCGTAGGTGTCGGCGAGTACCGGCTCCAGGTCCCGGTGGGCGTACGCGGGTGCGCCGCCGTGGCGGGCGGCGACGTAGCGCTCGGGCATGCCGCCGGCGACCGGGCCGGGGCGGAAGAGGCTGATGTCCGCGATGACGTCCTGCGGGTCGCGGGGCTGGAGCCGGGAGAGCAGGTCCTGCTGGCCGGGTGACTCCAGTTGGAACAGGCCCAGGGTCTCGCTGTTCTGGATGAGCTTGAACGCGAAGACGTCGTCGAGCGGCACCTGTCCGGGGTCGTCCAGGTCGATGCGGTTGCCCGTGGCCTGTTCGATCTCGGCGACGGCGTGGGCCATCGCGGACTGCATGCGCACGCCCAGGACGTCGAGCTTGATGTTGCCGAGTTCCTCGATCTCCTCCTTCGCGGCCATGGCCATGGGGTAGTCGCCCTGCGGGGTGGGCTGCACCGGCAGCCGGTCCAGCAGGGTGGCGTCGCTGATGACCACGCCGCACGGGTGCATGGCCATGCCGTGTACGAGGGCGTCGAGCCCCTCGGCGAGTTCCCACAGCGGGCCGTAGCGGTGCGCCTCGGCGGCCAGTTGCCGCAGCTCGGGCAGCTCGGCGAGGGCACCGGTGATGTCACAGGCGCGCAGGTGCGGGAAGCTCTTGGCGATCCGGTCGACGTCGGCGGGCGCGATGCCGAGGGCGAGACCGGTGTCCCGCAGCGCGCGGCGGGCCCGGTAGGTCTCGGGCATGGCGGTGACCGCCACCCGTTCCCTGCCGAACCGGTCGAAGATCGCGTCGTAGCACTCCAGCCGGCGGGCGGACTCCACATCGATGTCGATGTCGGGCAGCGAGTTGCGCCGGACGCTCAGGAAGCGCTCGAAGAGCAGCCGGTGGTCGAGGGGGTTGGCCGTGGCGATGCCCAGGACGTGGCAGACCAGCGAGCCGGCGCCCGAGCCGCGGGCCGCGACCCGGATGCCCTTGGCCCGGATGTCGGCGACGACCTGGCCGACGGCGAGGAAGTACGAGTCGTAGCGGAGTGCGGAGATCGCCGTCAGCTCCTCGTCCAGTCGGGTACGGGCCGTACGGTCGCGGTCGAGGCCGCGCCGGACCATGCCGGCCTCGCACTGCCGGCGCAGCAGGTGCGCGGCTGCGTCCGCGCCGGGCCCGGCGCCGAAGAGCGCGGCCTCGGGGAAGTGCCGTCGCCCCAGCCCGAGGTCCGCTTCGGGGTCGATCGTGCACGCGGCGGCCGTGGCGGCGGTGTCCGCCAGCAGGCGGCGCGCCCGCCGTACGTCCGCTCCGGCGCACTCGGCGACCAGCCGTGCGACGGCCGCCATCTCCTTCCCGTCCTTGAGCCAGCGCTGCCCGCTGTCCAGCCGGCGCCAGTCGACCGGCCGCAGCAGCCGCGCGGCGTCCAGGACGTCCGCGAGGCGGTGCTGATCCGGGTCGGCGTAGCGGACGGCGTTGGCGAGCACGACGGTGGTACCCGTGTGGTCGCCCAGCGCCAGGGTGCGGGCCGCGAGGCGGAGCGACCCGGGTCCGACGCCCGCGCGCCGGTGCGCGACGGCCTCCAGCCGGAGCCCGTCCCCGAAGACCTCCCGCCACGGCGCCAGCAGCTTCGCCGCGACGTCCTCCCGCCCCGCCGCCAGCGCCCGTACCGGCTCGGAGAGCGGCCCGAGCAGGGCCACCAGGCCGGCGCCGCCGTGCTCGCGCAGCGCCTGCCACGGGACCACCGGCGGGCTGCCGGCCGGCACCTCCGCATGGGCGGCGGACACGATGCGGCACAGCCGGGCCCACCCCGCCCTGTCCCGCGCGAGCAGCACGAACCGCAGCGGCGGCTCGGCCACGTGCCCACCGCCCCGCACCGGGGTGCGCCGCCGCGGCGCGGGCGGCGGCGGCGCCACGCCCGCCACCGCCAGATCGACCCCCAGCACCGGCCGGACCCCGGCCTCCGCGCAGGCCCGGACGAACCGGACGGCACCGGTGACGGTGTCCCGGTCGGTCAGCGCGAGGGCTCCCATGCCGCGCTCGGCGGCCCGCTGGACGAGCTGCTCCGGATGGGCCGCGCCGTAGCGGGCGGAGTAACCGGACGCGACGTGCACGTGGGCGAAGCCCACCATGCCGCACCTCCATCACTCCACCCCATTTCGACTGGTTGGCACCGATACCTTCTATCGTACGCCCGTTCGATTACCCTAGCCCTCCCAAGCCCGCGCGGCGAACACCTGCGGATCACGCAATCCCCCAGCTCAGAGGCGCCGCGAAGGCCGCAGACGCGACACCTTCCCGCCATCTCGCCGCCCGGGCAGTCCAGTTGGGCGCCTGGACGCCGGCGCATGAGATTCGTCACTCATCCGGCACGGAACGGACCAGGCGGCGGACCCGGCACCGGCCACCCCTTCCCCCACCCCTCCCCATCGGCGATTGAGGACGCCGAAGGCGTGGCCGCCAGGACCGGAGTGCAGGACGCCGGCTGGCAGGCGACGGCACCCGGCCAGCCGGCGCCGCATCCGCCCTCTGGGGCGTCCCCCATGCGCCTCGCCGTGACAAACTCGCGGTAACCCACCCACAAAATCAGGGCAAATCGCCCACCGAGACCGACTTTTGCTCACCTACGCACGCCACGCGCACCAAAGCATGACTGCGGCGTACAGCGTGGCGATCGGCGGGTGGGACCTCCGCCTCGCCCGCTAGCTGCGGCCCGTGGGGCGGACGAGGCCGGTTTCGTAGGCGAAGACCGCTGCCTGGGTGCGGTCGCGCAGGCCCAGTTTGGTCAGGATCCGGCCCACGTGGGTCTTCACCGTCTGCTCCGCCACCACCAGCCGCTCGGCGATCTCCGCGTTCGACAGGCCCTGCGCGATCAGGCTCAGCACCTCGGTCTCGCGCTCCGTCAGGCCGCCGACGCGGTCCGTCCGCGGCGCCTGCGGGGTGCGGGTCAGCCGGGCGAACTCGGTGATCAGCCGGCGGGTCACGGCGGGGGCGAGGAGCGCGTCGCCGGTGGCGACGACCCGTACGGCGTGGGCCAGCTCCGCGGCCGAGGCTTCCTTCAGCAGAAACCCGGACGCGCCCGCGCGCAGCGCCTCGTACACGTACTCGTCGAGGTCGAAGGTGGTCAGGATCAGCACCCGGACGGCCGCCGCGTCCGGTGTCCCGGTGAGGCGGCGAGTGGCCTCGATGCCGCCCAGGCCGGGCATCCGGATGTCCATCAGTACGACGTCCGGGCGCAGTTCCGCCGCCTTCGCGACGGCGTCGGTGCCGTCCACCGCCTGGCCGACGACCTCGATGCCGGGTTCGGCGTCGAGCAGCACGGTGAAGCCCTGGCGCACCATGACCTGGTCGTCGGCGATCAGCACGCGGATGTTCGTCACGGGGAGTCCTCAGCGTCCGGGGTGGCGGCCATGGCGGGCGCGGCGGGCGCGGCGGGTGCGGCGGGCGCGGCGGGTGCGGCGGGTGCGGTGGGTGCGGTGGGCGCGGCGGGCAATAGCGCGCTGACCTCGTAGCCGCCGTCGGGGGTGGGGCCGGCGGCCAGTTCGCCGCCGAGCATCGCCGCGCGCTCCCGCATCCCCAGCAGCCCGTGCCCCGCGCCCGCCCAGGGCGGGGCGGCGCGCTCGGGCGCGGTGTTGGCGACGCGGACGGTGAGGCCCGCGGGGTGGTAGCCGATCTCGACCCGGGCGCGGGCTCCGGGTGCGTGCCTGACCACGTTGCTGAGCGCTTCCTGCACGATGCGGTACGCGGACAGCTCGATGCCGGGCGGCAGCGCGTACGGCTCGCCGGTGGTCCGGGTGCCGACGCCGACCCCGGCGCGGCGCACGGCGGCGGCGAGTTCGCCGAGGCGGTCGAGAGTGGGCTGCGGGGCGTGGCGTACGTCGTGGGGGTGGAGGGCGGGGGCGGCGGGCTGCGCGCCGGGGTCGGCCGGGGTGCCCGTTCCGCCGCCGTCCGTGACACCGCCGCCGCCGTCGTCGGCGCGCAGCACGCCCAGCACCCGGCGCAGTTCGGTCAGCGCCTCGACGGCGCTCGCGCGGATCCCCGCGAGGTTCTCCGTCAGCTCCGCCGGCGGGTTCTCCACCAGGTGCGGCGCGACCTGCGCCTGGATGGAGATCACCGACATGTGGTGCGCCACCACGTCGTGCAGCTCCCGCGCGATCCGGGTGCGCTCCTGGAGCAGTACGCGCCGGGCCCGCTCCTCCGCCGTCAGCTCCTCCTGTGCCGCCAGTTCCGTACGGGCCACCCGCCGCCCGCGCAGCGCGACGCCGACGCCGACGGGGAGGGTGAGGACCAAGACGGCGAACGGCACGCCCTCCGTGTCGCCGAGGAAGCCGTACCCGAGGCCCGCCAGCACGCTGATCACCAGCGTCTCGACGGCGACCCGCGGCCGGCACCGCAGCGCCACCGCGAACAGCACCGTGGCCTGGAGCACGAGCCCGGTGCCGGTCCAGGGGAACATCGCGCCCGGGCCGGTGCCCGGGGAGACGAGCGCGTACCGCGCGACCACCAGCATGGCCACCGTCGTGATCCACCACGCGAGCACCGGCCGGACCAGCGCGATCAGGAACGCGGCCGTCTGCAGCGTCGCGAGCAGGGCGGCGATACGCATGCCCATGCCGTAGCCGAAGGCGTACTGGTTGACGGCGGCGATCTGCAGCGCCGCCAGCCCCAGCACGACCGGCACGGCCAGCGCCGGCAGCCACTCGCGCAGCCGGGAGCGCCCGGTGGCGGCCGGTGCCGTACGCGGCGGCGGGCTGACGGCCGTCGTCCACAGGTCCGCGCGCAGCGCCCGCAAGGCCGTACGCAGGGCCGTACGCAGCCACTCGGCCGGTCGCTTCGCCATCGTCCCCTCCCTCGTTCGCTCCACCCTAGGTACCTCGCACGCGGCCCGGGCCCGCCGGACGTCTCTCGTACGGCTGGAAAGCCGCCCGGCACACCAGCAGCGCCGCCGCGAACGCCGGCAGCCACACCAGCCGGGCCCGTACCCAGCCGCCCCCGTCCGGCACCGTGTGCAGCCCCGGCAGCGCGCCGCCCGCGAGCAGGCCGAGGGCCGAGACCGCCATCATCGCCGTCTGGTGCCAGAGGAAGACCGTCATCGCCGACAGGTTGAGCAGCGCCACCGCCGCCCACGCCGCCGGCCGCCGCAGCACCCGGCGCAGCGGCCCGAGCAGCAGCAGCGCAGCGCCGCACTGGGCGAGGCCGAAGGCGACGGCGGCGAGAGTCGGCGGGTCCAGGTTGGAGACCGCGGCACCGGGCACGCCGACCATGGCCGCCGGGTAGCCGGCGACGAGCACCAGCGCCGCGGTCGCCGCCGCGCCGCCGCCGAGCAGCGCCCAGGCCGTACGCCGCCCCGGCAGCCCGCGGTGCGCGCCGCGCGCGCCCAGGGCGTACGGCACGAGCCACCCCGCGGCGACGTTCACCCACCCCAGCGCGGCGGGCCCGCCCGGCCCCAGCCGCCACAGGTCCACGCAGCCGACCACGGCCAGCGGCCACAGCGGGTGCAGCCGGACGGCCAGCGGGGTCGCCGCGGTCAGCACGGCGAACACCAGCAGGAACCACAGCGGCGACAGCGCCAGCTTGCCGAGGGCGCGTACGGTCGCGTACCCGGCGCCGTCCGCCAGCAGCACCCCGAGCACCGCCGCCCACACCGCGAGCACGGCGGCGACGGGCCGGAAGAGCCGGTCGAGGCGGGCGCGGAGCCAGCGGGCGCAGGGGGTGCCGGCGGCGCGGGCGGCGGCGTGGCCGCGTGCGGCGGCGTAGCCGCCGACGAAGAAGAAGACGGCCAGGGTCTGCAGGAGCCAGGAGACGGGTGCCAGCGCGGGCATGTAGTGCAGCGGGCTGGCGGCGCGCACGGTGCCGCTGTCGACGACGAGGGCGGTGACCAGCCAGTGCCCGAGCACGACGCCGAGGGTGGCGAGGGCGCGCAGGGCGTCGATGCCGCGGTCGCGGGTGGGCGGGGTGGCGGCGTCGATGCGCAGGAGGGCGTCACGCACGGGTGCCGCCGGCGGGCCGGAGGGACGGAGGGGCGGGCACGTGCGGGTACGGAAGAGCGGGGGCGGGTCCATGCGCGCACGGGAGAGCAGGCGCGGGCCCGTGCGCGTACCGGAGAGCAGAGGCGGGCATGTGCGGGTACGGAAGAGCGGGGGCAGGTCCATGCGCGTACCCGAGAGCAGAGGCGGGCCCGTGTGCGTACGGGCGTGCCGCGGCCTGCTGTCCGGTGCCCCCGCCCGGTGCGCCCCGGGCCGCGCACGCGGCCTCCCCCTCGACGATCCGGGCCATGCTCCGCAGCGGTACGGAGCCGGGGTCCAGGTAGTCGCTGTGGCCGCCCGGGCCCGCGGCGAAGGGGCAGGCGCCGAAGTCCGGTGAGACCGGGTCGGTGCCGAAGCCGAGCTCCGTCACGAGCAGCGGTATCCGCACGTGCGGTACGCCGCCCACCCAGTCGTCCGCGCCCCGGCCCGCCCACACCGTGGCGGGCGTACGCAGCTCGGCGGCGCTGCCGGCACCGACGCCCGGGCTCCCGTACAGCACGATGTCCGCGACCCGCAGCCCCGCCGCGGCGCTGCCGCAGACCACGGAGCCGTACGAGTGGCAGAGCAGCGAGATCCGGGCGCCCGGCCGGGCGGCGGCCAGGGACCGGACGAAGGCGCGCAGCGGGGGCGCGGCGGCCTCGGCGCGGCCGGTGGTCAGCGACCCGGGGCTGAGGGTGTCCGGCGTCGCGTAGCCGAGCCAGGCGACGACGGCGCCGCCGCCGCGCAGTTCGCCGCGCAGCGCCGCGGCACCGGCGCGCAGGCGCCCGTACGAGTCGAGGCCGGTGCCGGCGCCGGGGACGAGGACGGCGATCCGCTCGGCGTGCGCCAGGTCGCCGAAGACCTCGGCGCTGCGCCCGCCGTCGCGGCCGTCGAACGAGAGGAAGTGCCGGCCCGGCGCCGCCATGGCGCGCAGCGAGGCGGCGCGGCGCCGGTCGCCGTGGGCGGCGGCCGTCCGCGCGGCGGCGCGGAGGGCCTCGCGGTTGGCGGCGTACCGCTGGGCGAGGGCCGCGGGGGTCGCGGCGTCGGCGTCGAACGGCACGTCCGGCGCCGGCGCGGGCACGGCGGCGGGCCGGGCCGCGGCGGCCACGGGCAACGCCACGGAGGCGGCGACCAACCCGGCAAGCAGCCCCCGCCGCAACCGCCCATGCCCCCGCCCCCGCCTCCGCCTCCGCCCGCCCGAGCCGGGTTCGCACAGTCGGGGCGGTGCCATGGCGGGGTCCTCTCACCGGGGGTGTGATCCGGTGAGAAAGCTACGAACCGCCGGCCCTCGTCGGCGTCCCGCCCAGGAGCCCCTCTGCCGCGTAGCTCTCAGGTATGACGGGTAGGGCAGCGGCAACTCCCCCGCTCAGCCCCGCAGGACCGCCCTGTCGGCCATCGTGACCAGCGGCACCTCGAACTCCGCGGCCTGCGTCTCCGGCCGCGCCGTCAGGTATCCGCGTACCCGCGCGAGCAACTGCGCCCGCTCGTCCTCCGGGAGCAGCAGCACACGCGAGTGCGTGGCGACCATCGCCGTCAGCGAGTCGCGCGTGTACCGCGCCCTGTTGGGGAACCGCTGTCGCTGCACCGGCTCGTACCGTGCGTGCGCCGGCAGTTCCACCTCGTCCGACTGGTCGGCGAAGCACGCGTCGCCGTGCGTGACCTCGTCCATCCCGACGATCCAGTCCACCTCGTGGTCACCCATGTTCCACAGCGCGGCGACCACCCCGCCCGGCCGCAGCACCCGGGCGATCTCCGGCAGCGCCCGCTCCGGCTCGAACCAGTGGAACGCCTGCCCCACGAGCACCGCGTCCACGGACTCGGCCGGCAGCGGGATCCGTTCCGCCGTGCCCTCGTGCGCCGGCACGTCCGGCAGCGCGCGCCGCAGCTCGGCCAGCATCGCCGCGTCCGGTTCGACGGCCGTGACCGGCACGCCCTTCGCGACCAGCGCGGCGGTCAGCTTGCCGGTGCCCGCGGCGAGGTCGAGGACGTGCGGCCCCTCGCGGTCCGCGACCGGGGCCAGGGCCCACCGGACCGCGGCCGCGGAGTAGTCGGGGCGGAACTCGGCGTAGGCCGCGGCCTGGCTGCCGAAGGAGGAGGCGCGCCGCCGGTGCAGCTCGTGGTCCGTAGTCATGATCGCTACGGTACGCGGTACGCGAAGACGCCGGACAGACGATTTCCACGCGCCGCCCGGGCGCCGGGACCGCGGCACGCGCCGCGGCCGTACGATCCACTGCATGCCGCCGCCGCACCCCGAACCCGCGCCCGACGCCGCACCCGAGGCCGCGGCGCGCCCGCTACGACACCGCCGCCGCCCACGGCGGGACGGCCCACGTCACCGTGCTCTACCGTTCCTGAGGACTGAGCGGGAGCGAGTCCTGTCAGCCGCACGCCCCGAACGGTCTTGAGCGCACTGGTCCCCGGCGTACTCGACCCCGGGGCAGCGACACGCATCCTGTGCGTGGTCCGATCCCGGGAGGCCGGCTCCCTGCGCGACCTGACCACACGGGTACAGCCAGTGGCGACGGAGAAGACCCGGACCATCACTCCGGTGGAGCGGGGGCCCCGCACGCTGACACCGTGCCCGGCGCCCCAGATCGCACGGACACGCTAACCCGGACAGCCCAGCGCGCCGCAAGCGCCCGAGCCGACCCTCACACGATCGAGCTAACCCGACCTCGCGCACCCAACCCGTCGAGCAGTTCCTCACTCCTTCGTCCACGACGACGGCATCGGCGCCCCGGCGGCGGACCTCGTGGCGTACGCCGGGCCGCGGTGGCGCCAGTGGCTGCGCTTCCCGCTGGGCGGGAAGGACGCGGCGGGCCGGGGCGAGGGGACGTAGCGGAGGGATGCCGCTGAAGGGAACGCGGCAGTCGCCCCCGCCGGGGCTCAGGCGCCCGCGGCCCCCGCAGCCCCCGCCCTCCGCTCGTACGCCTCCCGGGCGTCGAGCAGTTCGTCCCAGTGCTCCGTCGCCCACGCGCACGCCGCGTGCAGCGGCGCCAGCATGCTCTGCCCCAGCGGCGTCAGCGCATACTCCACCCGCTGCGGCAGCCCCTCGTACACCGTGCGCGACACCAGCCCGTCGCGCTCGAGTGCCCGCAGCGAGCGGGTCATCACCTTGGGCGTCACCCGCCGCAGCGGGACGCGGAGTTCGGAGAAGCGGCGCGGCCCGTCCTGAAGGCAGGTGAGGAGCAGGGCGCCCCATTTGTCGCCGAAGCGGAACGGCAGCATCGACGACGGGCACAGCTCGTCGAACATGTCGGGGCGCAGCGGCTCGCTCATCCCGCCAGCGTAGGCGGCGATCCCGGTATCACGGAGGAAACCGCAGGTCCGGTTAGCGTACGCGGACGACGACGGCCGAGCGGGAGGTACGCGGGATGGGCAGGATCGTGGTGTACGGGGCGGGCGGCAGGGCCGGTCGCCGGGCGGTGGCGGAGGCACGGCGCCGGGGGCACGAGGTGGTGGCCGTGGTGCGGGACCCGGCGAAGCACGCGGGCGTCGCGGGCGAGGGCGTACGGCTGGTTGCCGGCGACGCGACGGACGTGGAGGCGGTGGCGGCCACGGCCGCCGGCTGCACCGCGGCGATCGCCGCGGCGGCGGTGTACGGGGAGGGCACGGACCCGGACGCGTTCTTCCGCGGCTCGGCGAAGGCGCTGGTGGCCGGTCTCGCCCGGGCGGAGGTGCCGCGGCTGGTGATGGTCGGGCTGGCGTCGCTGCTGCCGGACGCGACGGGCCGCCGGCTGCTCGACAGCCCGGAGTCCCCGGCGGAGTTCCGCACCTTCTGCGAGGCGCACGCGGCGGGCCTGGACGTCCTCCGCGCGGCGCCGCCCGAGCTGGACTGGCTCTACATCAGCCCCGCCGGCGACTTCGACCACGACGCCGGCCGCACGGGGGACGGCTACCGCGTCCACCCGCACGGCGACCCAGGGGAGCGCATCTCGTACCCCGACTTCGCGGTCGCCCTGCTGGACGAGGCGGAGTCGCCCCGCCATCGCCGTACCCACCTGGCGGTGACCGGCGCCGCGTGACGAGGCCCGCGCAGCGGGCCTGCCGGGCCACGGTCAGCGGCTCGTGGAGCCGGGCGCGGGCCCCGTCGAGCACGGGCGCCAGCCCGTCCCCGGGGACGGCCGGCCGGGCCGGTCCCGGGGGAGGCGGCGTAGACATGGCAGGAATTCAGCGCAGGGAGGCATTTCTGCCCATGGCCGGGCGCGGGGCCGACGGGCGAGGCTCCAGGCATGGCCGACACCACCAGCGATGCCGCCCCGGCGGGCGACGCCGCACAGCCGCACGCCGCGATCCCGGTACGCCCGGGACCTGCCCCGGGCAGCAGCCGGGGGCGCCGCCCGCGGCCGGGGCGGGCTCCCGTGCACTCGGGCGGCAGCCTCACCGCCGCGCAGGGCACCGCGATGTACGTCGGCGCCGTCCTCGGCACCGGCGTCATCACCCTGCCCGCGCTCGCCGCCGACACCGCGGGCCCCGCCTCCCTCGTCGCGTGGGCCGCGCTCGTGCTGATCTCCGTGCCGCTGGCCGCCACCTTCGCCGCCCTCGGCGCCCGCCACCCCGACTCCGGCGGTGTCTCGACGTACGCCCGGCTCGCCTTCGGCGAGCGGGCCGCGACCGTCGTCGGCTGGTGCTTCTTCCTCGCGGTGCCGCCCGGCGCCGCAGCCGCCGCGCTCTTCGGCGGCGCGTACGTCTCCGCCTCCGTGGGCGGCGGCCGGGCGACGACCGTCGCCACCGCCGTCGGGCTCATGGTCGCCGTGACCGCCGCCAACACCGCGGGGCTGAAGGTGACCGGCCGGCTGCAACTGGCGCTCGCCATACTGCTGGTGGTCTTCCTGCTGACCGCGGTGCTGCTGTCGCTCCCCCACGCCCGTACGGACAATCTGCGGCCCTTCGCACCGCACGGCTGGACCGCCGTCGCCCCCGCCGCCGCGCTGCTGGTCTGGAGCTTCGCGGGCTGGGAGGCGATCACGCACCTGGCGGGCGAGTTCCGCCGGCCCGCCCGCGACCTGCCGCGCGCGACGGGCGCGGCCGTCGCGCTGGTCGGCGTGCTGTACCTGTCCGTCGCCTTCGCCGTCGTCGCGGTGCTCGGCCCGGCCGCCGCGGACGCCGACGCGCCGCTCGGGGACCTCATGGCCAGCGGCCTCGGCGGCCCCGCCCGCCATCTGGCCGCGAGCGCCGCGCTGCTGCTGACCCTCGGCGTCATGAACGTCTACTACGCCGGCGCCGCCAAGCTGGGCGCCGCCCTCGGCCGCGACGGGGCGCTGCCGGCGAAGCTGGCGCGGGGCAGCGAAGCCGGGGAGGTGCCGCGGCGCAGCCTGGCGCTGCTCTCGGCGCTGGCGTTCACGGCGCTGGCCGCGGTGACGCTGGCGGACACCGGCACGAAGCCGCTGGTGCTGCTGACCACGGGCTCGTTCACGACGGTGTACGCGGTGGGCGTGGCCGCCGCGTTCCGGCTGCTGCCGCGCGGCAGCGCGGGGCGGAAGGCGGCGGTGCCGGCGCTGATCGCGGTCGTAGCGCTGCTGGTGGCCTCCGGCCCGTACCTGCTGTGGCCGCTGTCGGTGGCGGCGGCGGCCTGGCTTTACACGAGACGCCGCCGGCCGGCAGCGGAGGCCGGTACGCCGGCACACAGGTAAGGACCGGGCCCCCATGGGCGCCCGGTCCTTACCGGCGCGTTCCGCTCAGTCGAAGCTCAGCTCGCCCGTGCGCGTCCGCTTCAGCTCGAAGAACTTCGGGTACGACGCCATCGCCAGCGCCCCGTCGAAGATCCGCAGCGCCTCCTCGCCCCGCGGGATGGCGGTCATCACCGGGCCGAAGAACGCCACGCCGTCGATGTGGATCGTCGGGGTGCCGACGTCCTCGCCGACCGGGTCCATGCCCTCGTGGTGGCTGGCGCGCAGCGCCTTGTCGTACTCGTCACTCTCCGCCGCCGCGGCCAGTTCGGCGGGCAGGCCCACGTCGGCCAGGGCGCCCTTGATGACGGTCTCGTAGTCTTTCTCCCCCTGGTTGTGGATGCGGGTGCCGAGGGCGGTGTAGAGGTCGCGCAGCACGTCCTCGCCGTGCTGCTGCGCGGCGGCGATGCAGACCCGCACCGGGCCCCACGCCTGGTCCATCAGCTTCCGGTACCCCTCCGGCAGGTCACGGCCCTCGTTGAGCACGGACAGGCTCATCACCCTGAAGCGCAGGTCGATGTCCCGCTGCCGCTCCACTTCGAGGATCCAGCGCGAGGTGATCCACGCGAACGGACAAGCAGGGTCGAAGTAGAAGTCGACCTCGGGCGTTTCACCGGCGGCAGCCGCCATGAGCCATCTCCCTGCTGTGATACTCGCAACGTTGACGCCAGCGACAACGCCGGCCGTCCCGGCCGCATTCCGAGGAGCCGCCCGTTTTCCCCGACATCCCGGCCGTCCTGATGCTGACCGGCATCCAGGCCGCCGGTAAGTCCACCGTCGCCCAGTTGATCGCCGAACGGCTGCCGCGCTCGGCGCACGTGCGCGGCGACGTCTTCCGCCGCATGGTCGTCGGCGGGCGTGGTCAACCCGGGCAGCGTCGGCATGCCGTACGGGCGCCCCGGCGCACACTGGGCGCTGCTGGGCCCGGGCGGCGCGGCGCTGCGGCGGACGGCGTACGACTACGGGGCGGCCTGCGCCCGCATCGCGGCGGAGTCCGGCTACGCGGACGCGGCGGCGTGGGCGGACGAGTACGTATGGGCGCGCAACACCGCGGAGGACGCACTCACGGCCTTCGGCGGCTGACGCGCGCCGCACGGCCCCTCCGCTACCCCCCCGCGCACCACCCCCGCCCGCACCCGCACAGCCGCGCCGGCGCCGCACCACCGCGCCCCGCCCCGCACCGCCGCGCCGGCGCCCCGCACCGCCGCACACCGCACCCGTACGAACCGGCACCCCCGCCCGTCAGCCCTCCGGCCCCGCCCGGCGCCGCGGCGGCTCCAGCTCCTCGGCAGCCCCCTCGTCCCCCGGCTCCACCGGCTCCACGGCCTCCGCCCCGCCCACCGGATCCACGGGGTCACCCAGCTCCCCCCGCTCCACCGCCCCCAGCGGGTCGATCGGGTCCACCGGCGCCGGCACCTCGTCGTCCCCGCCCGCGTCCGCCCCCGCGCCCGCACCGGCCACCGCCGGCGGCGGCGCCGCGGCCGGGCCGTCCGCGGGCGACGGCTGCCCGGCAGCGCCCGACTGCGCCCGCTCCAGGAACCGCAGCAGCTCCACCGGGAACGGCAGCACCAGCGTCGAGTTCTTCTCCGCCGCCACCATCCCCACCGTCTGCAGCAGCCGCAACTGCAGCGCCGACGGCTGGTCGGCCATCTGCCGCGCCGCCTGCGCCAGCTTCCGGGACGCCTGCAGCTCCGCGTCGGCGTTGATGACCCGCGCGCGCCGGTCGCGCGCCGCCTCCGCCTGCCGGGCCATGGAGCGCTTCATCGTCTCGGGCAGCGACACGTCCTTGATCTCGACCCGGTCGATGGTGACGCCCCACTCCACCGCCGGGCTGTCGATCATCAGCTCCAGGCCCTGATTGAGCTTCTCCCGGTTGGAGAGCAGGTCGTCCAGGTCGCTCTTGCCGATGATGGACCGCAGTGAGGTCTGGGCCATCTGGGAGACCGCGAAGTGGTAGTCCTCGACCTTGATGACGGCGTCGGCCGGGACGACGACCTTGAAGTAGACGACCGCGTCGACGCGGACCGTCACGTTGTCGCGGGTGATGCCCTCCTGGGCCGGGATGGGCAGGGTCACGATCTGCATGTTGACCTTGCGCATCCGGTCGACGAACGGAACGATCATCGCGAAGCCGGGGTCGCGGATACCGGGCCTGAGCCGGCCGAGCCGGAAGACCAGCCCCCGCTCATACTGCTTGACCACCCGGGCGCCCGCCACCACGTAGACGGCCCCGAGGCAGACGATGACCACCACCGCTGCGATCAGTGCCTCGATCATCACGGCTCCCTGCGTCGCGTACCAGTCGGCCGTTACCTCTCCACGGTAGCTCTGCCGGCCGGCCCCGGACAGTTTTCGCCGGGCGCCCCGGCCCCGGCAGCCGGGGCAGCCGGGCCGGGGGTGCCGGGCCGGGGCAGCCGGGCCGGCTCCGCAAAGCCGCACCGCCCCCGCCCGGTGGGGTTTCGGGCGGGGGCGGCGGCCGGGGCGCTCAGGCCCCGTGCGTCAGGGTCAGTAGACGCTCACCCCGTAGGCGTTCAGCGCCTCGACGACCGGCTGGAAGAACGTCGTGCCGCCGGAGGAGCAGTTGCCGCTGCCGCCGGACGTCAGGCCGAGGGCCGTCGTGCCGGAGAACAGCGGGCCGCCGGAGTCGCCGGGCTCGGCGCACACGTTGGTGCGGATCATGCCGTAGACGACGTCGCCGCCGCCGTAGTTCACGGTCTGGTTGAGCGCCGTGACGCTCCCGCCGTGGACGCCGGTGGTGGAGCCGCTGCGCCGCACGGACTGGCCGACGGTCGCGTTGGCAGCGCGGGTGATGTCCTGGTTGGTGCCGTTGTAGAGGTTCACGGTGCCGGGGTGGGCCAGGGAGGTGTTGCTGTAGCGGACCAGCCCGTAGTCGTTCGTCGGGAAACTGGATCCGGCGGTCGGGCCGATGGTGGTGGTGCGGGCGGAGTTGGTGTACCAGGTGCCCGCGCCGTCGGTGCAGTGACCGGCGGTGAGGAAGTAGTACGTGCCGCTGCTGTTGCGGACGTTGAAGCCGAGGGAGCAGCGCCAGCTCGAGGCGTAGATCGCCTGGCCGCCGTTGATGTAGTTCTGGAGCTTGCCCTTCATGCGCTCGATCCGCAGGGCGTCGGCGTCGGCGCCCGCGGTCTGCTTGATCCGGGCGATCTCGGCGCCGGTCACGGTCTCGTCGACGCTCACGACAAGGGTGCCCGACTTCTCGTCGACGCCCCAGGCGGTGCCGCCGATGTCGGCGGCCAGCACGGCGTCGTCGGCTCTAGCCAGGGTGGCGGCGCTGAAGCCCTCCGGTTGCTGGGCGGCGCCCGCGGCCGGGAGCGCGAGCGCGGTGCTGGCGAGGGCGGCGGTGAGCGCGGCCACCAGCCGCAGTCGCTTCCTGGTGCCGCTCAGTGGGGGTGTGCGCTTGATCCTCACTCAATCCTCCGAGTGTGCTCGGGGACCCGCTGGCCAGCGGGTCCGTGAGGCGCAGCCACGGGGACGGAGAAAACGCGGATGGGCTCGCCCGGCCGGGTTCGTGTACTCCCCGCCGTGGGGGTGCAGCCCCTTCGCTTTCGTCGTGCCCCTGACAAGCGCTACCGGGAGTATTCAGACGATGACAGGAATGCACAAGTGGGCACGGACACATGTTTGCGCGTTCACGCCCCCGGCTCCGCCCGACCGGCCCGGCCCCGCGGGCGACCACTCGAACAGCGCGGGAACCCACCCGAGCGGAGGCCGAAACACCCGTGCGGCCCCACGGGAATCTCCTGTCACACCGTCAGGCCCCCTCGACCGGGGGAACTCTGACGTGCCGCCAGTCGTTTGTGTGCCAGTACTGTCACGAACCCGGCGCGTGCCCTCAATCTGATTGGCACATCATCCGCATCATGGATGACCATAGGTGAGCGGACAGACATCCCCGGACCGCTCCGGGGACAGCCCACGCCGCGGGAGAGGGAGGAGGCGTCATGGGATCGGTACGCAGGGCTAGTGCCTGGCTCGGCCTCGTCGACGACAACGAAGACGAGCGCTACTACGACGGGTACGAAGACGACACCGCGGACACCCAGGAAGACGCCGCCTGGACGACGGACCCGCGCGTGCGCGTAGCGTCCCAGGTCGCCCAGGAGAAGGGGCGCCGGATCGCCACCGTGACCCCGGACGGGTTCCGGGACGCGCGCGGGATCGGCGAGCTCTTCCGCGAGGGAGTCCCCGTCATCGTGAACCTCACGATGCTGGAGGCCGGCGACGCCAAGCGCGTCGTCGACTTCGCGGCGGGGCTGACCTTCGGGCTGCGCGGCTCCATCGAGCGGGTGGCCACGCGGGTGTTCCTGCTGACGCCCGCGGAGTACGCGATCGTGCCGGGCGAGGTGCCGCGCTCCACGCAGGGCGGGTTCTTCAACCAGAGCTGAGCAGGGACCGCCGGCAGGCGGCAGCGACCGGGGCTGGGCCGTACGGCTCAGCCCCGGAACGCGTCCAGCCCCGTCAGCGCCTTGCCCAGCACGAGCTGGTGCATCTCCACCGTGCCCTCGTACGTCAGCACCGACTCCAGGTTCGTGGCGTGCCGCATCACCGGGTACTCCAGCGAGATGCCGTTCGCCCCCAGGATCGTGCGGGCCGTCCGGCAGATCTCCATCGCCTCGCGGACGTTGTTGAGCTTGCCGAAGCTGACCTGCTCCGGGCGCAGCGTGCCGGCGTCCATCCGCATGCCGAGGTGGTGCGCGAGCAGCACGCCCTTGTGGAGTTCGACGGCCATGTCGGCGAGCTTGGCCTGGGTGAGCTGGAAGCCTCCGATGGGCTTGCCGAACTGCTCGCGGGTACGGGCGTACTCAAGCGCCGCGTCGAAGGACGACCGGGCCGCGCCCATGGCGCCCCAGACGATCCCGTAGCGGGCGTGCGTCAGGCAGCTCAGCGGGCCGCGCAGCCCGGTGGCCTCCGGCAGCACGGCGTCGGCGGGCAGCCGCACCTCGTCGAGGACCAGCTCGGCGGTAACCGACGCACGCAGCGACCACTTGTGCCTGATCTCGGGCGCGGCGAAGC
Organism: Streptomyces sp. CNP082; assembly: GCF_059570535.1. Taxonomy (NCBI): domain Bacteria; kingdom Bacillati; phylum Actinomycetota; class Actinomycetes; order Kitasatosporales; family Streptomycetaceae; genus Streptomyces; species Streptomyces sp. CNP082. The sequence goes on along the minus strand of NZ_JCANSZ010000042.1, from coordinate 44,574 downwards.
CGGGCGCGTCGGTGGGGACGACGAAGCCGCGGATGCCCTCGTCGGTACGGGCCCACACGACGGCGACGCCGGCCACCGAGCCGTTGGTGATCCACATCTTGCGGCCGGTCAGCACCCAGTCCGAGCCGTCCCGCTTCGCGTACGCGCGCATCCCGGCCGGGTCGGAGCCGTGGTCCGGCTCGGTCAGGCCGAAGCAGCCGATGACCTCGCCGGCGGCCATCCGCGGCAGCCACTGCTGCTTCTGCTCCTCGGAGCCGAAGCGCCAGATGGCGTACATCGCGAGCGAGCCCTGCACGGAGACCAGCGAGCGGATGCCGGAGTCGGCGGCCTCCAGCTCCAGGCAGGCAAGACCGTACTGCACGGCGGAGGCGCCGGCGCAGCCGTAGCCCGTCAGCGACATGCCCAGGGCGCCCATCGAGCCCAGCTCGCGGGCCAGTTCGCGGATGCCGGGCAGCTCGCCGCGCTCGTACCACTCGGCGATGTGCGGCAGCACCCGGTCGGCGGCCCAGGTGCGGACGGCGTCGCGGACGGCGATGTCCTCGGGGCTGAGGAGGTCGTCAACTCCGAGCGGATCGCCGGGGTTGAACGGCGGCGTAGTGCGTGCGGGCATGGTTGTCGTCCTCCGGCGGGCCGTCGGGGTCACGGCCTGACGCTACTTGCGCGTATTCGGCGCCGTCCAGCCTCTCCACGTGCGGCGTGACCTCTTGCACACGCCGTACGCGCCCGCGCCCCGCGCTCCACTTCCGCGCCGGGGCGCCGCCGTCCGGTACGCCGTCCGCCGGGCGCCGCTCGCGCCGCACCCGGGCCGGGGCCACCCGCCCGGCGCCCGCCGCCTCACCGGCGCTCTTCGCCGGACCGGCGCCGGCCCTGCCCGGCTCCCCGCACTCCATCGACCGCGGCAGCCGCAGCGCCGTGAGCGCCCCGAGCAGCAGCAGCCCGGCGCTGACGGCCAGCGCGACGTGCATGCCCTGGACGAACGCGTCCCGCGCGGCGTCCCGCAGCGTGGCGCCCGCGGCGCCGCCCAGCTCGCCCGCGGTCTCGTACGCCTCGCCCAGCGAGTTGCCCGCCGCGTCGGTCGCGCTCGACGGCACGCCGGGCACGGTGCCGAGCGCGGGGCGGTAGACGGCGTTCATGACGCTGCCGAGCAGCGCTATGCCGATGCCCGCGCCGAGCTGGTACGAGGTCTCGCCGATGGCCGCGACCCCGCCCGCCTGCTCCGCGGGCGTCTCGCTGAGCATCGACTCGTACGCACCGAAGATGGTCGTCTCCAGCCCGTACCCCAGCAGCACGAAGCCCGCGCACAGCACCAGCGGCCGGTCCTCCTCGCCCAGGGAGATCAGCCCGGTGACGGCGACGGCGGTGAGCAGGAAGCCCAGCGCGACCATGAGGCGCGGGCCGAGCCTGGCGACCATCCGGGAGCCCGCGAGGCCCGCGGCCACGGCGGCGACGGTCAGCGGGATCAGCCGCAGCCCGGTCTGCAGCGGGCTCAGGCCGAGGACGAGCTGCATGTACTGCACGGCGACGAGTTGCAGCCCCACCAGGGCGAGCAGCGCGAGCACGATGCAGCCGACGGCGGTGCCGAAGGAGCGGCAGGAGATGACCTCGAAGTCGACGAGCGGGTGGGTGCGGCGGCGCTGCCTGCGGACGAAGAGGACGAGCAGCGCGCCGCCCACGAGCAGCGGTACGACGACGGCCGGGTGCAGCGGCCCCTCGCCGGCGCCGGCCTGCTTCAGCGCCAGGACGACGCCGAAGAGGCCGAGGGCCGCGATCAGCGCGCCGAGGACGTCCCAGGGGCCGGACCGTTCGGCGGTGGACTCCGGCAGCAGCCAGCGGCCCACCGGCACGGCGATCACCATCAGCGGGATGTTGACCAGGAAGACCGAGCCCCACCAGAAGTGCTCCAGCAGGAAGCCGCCGAGCAGCGGCCCGACGGCCGCGCCCACGGCGGCGGTGGCGCTCCACAGCCCGATGGCCGCGGCGCGCTCGCGGCGGTCGGGGAAGACCTGGCGCAGGATCGACAGCGTGGCCGGCATGATCATGGCGCCGCCGACGCCGAGGAGGGCGCGGGCGGCGATCAGCACGTGCGGGTCGCTCGCCGCGGCGGCGAGCGCGGAGGCCAGGCCGAAGATCGCGTAGCCGAGGAGCAGCACGCGGCGGCGGCCCACGCGGTCGCCGAGGGTGCCGAAGAGGATCAGCAGGGAGGCGGCGACGAGGGGGTAGGCGTCCACGATCCACAGCAGGTCAACGGCACCGGGCTTGAGGTCCTCGGTGAGCGCGGGGACGGCGACGTGCAGGACGGTGGCGTCAAGCGCGACGAGCAGCAGGCTGGAGCAGAGGACGGCCAGCACGGTCCAGCGTCCGGCGCCGTCGCCGCGGAGACCGGGAACGTCCCGCGGCGGGCTCGTGGCCGTGGCCGTCCCTGACATCTACGCACCTCCCGGACTCGCGCGAGTCGACAGCGTACGCGAGTCCTCCGGACGCAGGTGGCGGCACTACCCGTTGAGGTGACGGCGCTACCGGTTGCGGCAGAGACTGACCCTTCTTGTCCACTTCTCGTCCTCCTCGTACCCCTTCACGCCTCCTCGTGTCCCCCTCGTGTCCTCCTCGTGCCGGAACCGGTTCGACGACGTGCCATGATTGCCCGCCCCCGGTCCGGGAAGTCACTGGTTGAGGGCTTTGCGCACGACATGTGACGCCCGTCACACCCCCAGCGGCCGGGACGCCCGCCAGGCGAACGGTCCGCAACGGCACGGCGAATCTCCGATAAACGGAGGAGCGCGAAAAACAATTGACCGATTGGCCGCACTCAGATATTCCCAGAAAGCGGAAGACATGAGTCCTGAAAAGGCGGTGGGGTAAGTGCCGTTGACGACACCGTCCACATCACATCGGCATTACAGATCCGGCCGATTGGTCAATCCACGGCAGTTGGCCATGTAGCGTCGATTCTGTGCGTACCGAAGAGAGACGTCCGCGGGGAGCGGAGCGTCCGATCACACACGGCGGCCGCCGGCCGCGCATGACCAGGACCCGGCTGTGGCTGTTCTGGTCGTCGCTGGCCGTCTACGCGGCGATCGTCGCGGCCGTGGTGACCACGTCGTGGCTGGTGCAGCTCGACTGGCAGCTGATGCTCTTCCGGCCGTACAAGCAGTGGCCGGAGTTCCACGCCTTCCTGGACTACTTCGTGGTCCTCGGCCAACGCGCCCCCACCGCCGTCGCCGTGCTGGCCTGGCTCGCCTGGTCCGCCTGGCGGCAGCACACCCTGCGCCCGCTGCTCATGCTGGCCGGCTCGCTGCTCCTGCTGAACGTGACGGTCGGGGCGGCGAAGATCGGCATGGGCCGGCTCGGCCCGCACTACGCCACCGAGATCGGCTCGAACGAGATGTGGGCGGGCGGCGATATATTCCCTTCGGGACACACCGCGAACGCCGTTGTGACCTGGGGAGTCGTGGCCTATCTGGCGACGACGCCGCGAGCCCGCAGGACCGCCTCCGTGGTCTGCGCGATGGTGGCGCTGGGCGTCGGCGGCACGACCGTCTACCTCGGTACGCACTGGCTGAGCGACGTGCTGCTCGGCTGGGTCGCCGGCCTGCTCGTCCTTCTGGCCCTGCCCTGGTTCGAACCCGGCGTGGCCCACGCGGAGGCCTGGCTGCTGCGCCTGCTCGACCGGCTGCGCGGCTCCCCGGCCGCCGGCCCGCCCGCGCCGGCCTCGCTCTCCCCGCTGGCCACGCGCGTGTCGATCGTCTCGCAGCGCCCCACCGGCGCCAGCGCGCAGACCACCCGGGAGATGGCCCGCGTCAGCTCCGGCTCGGGCACGGCCGCCCGGACCGACGCCTGGCCGCCCCTGGCGCCGCGCCCGCACCCCGCGCGGCACGAGCGGCCTCCCGTCACCCCGGCCGGCCACCGCCGCCCGCCGCAGTCCGACCGCCCCGGCGGCCGGCCGCAGGCGCGCACGGGCGGCTGACCCGCGCTACCCGACCCAGCAGCGCGTGACCCGGCCGTCCTGGACGGTGAAGTTGAGCCGTCCGCCCATGAACTCCATGGTGATGATGGCCCCCGGGGGCAGCGGGCGGACCGTGGTCCAGCCGCGGCCCCTGGCCCGTTCCTCCGCGTCGGCGGCGGCCAGGCCGACGTAGCTCTCGGGATCGTCGTCGGGGTTCGAGGACGGGGGCGGCAGGTTCGGTGGAGTCGCCATGGCACCCACGCTATGCCCCAGGTCACGGCCGCGGTAGGGCCTCGGACCACGGGGATGTCCCCGCCCTGTTCACCGCGGGTCACACTTCTGTCACAGCGCCCGCCGGCCGCCGGACGGCCCGCATGAGGGCCCCTACAGGCATCCGAGAGGCATCTTCTGACGGGCTGTCGGGGAATTGCGGGGCCCCGCCGCTAATCGCACCTGCTGTTTACCTGCCGGGCCCTCTGAAATTCACCGGATTTCCCCTTGGCAGCGATGCCCGGTGTCAGCTCCGCATAAAACCTCCGGGCCGCTGCCGCGACACACCGGGCGAACGCGCGTAGCGCGTCGGATCCGCACACCGGTGGCACCGTCGTGCCGTGGACGCGCGCGTCGTCACACGTGACCTACGAGCGGAAGGTGCAGAGGCGATGGGGACGACACAGGCGGCACCGGCACCGGCACCTGCTCCCCCGCGCCCCCGACGGCACGGCGCGGTCGTCGTCGACTGGCTGACCACCACGGACCACAAGAAGATCGGGCACCTCTATCTGATCACCGCGTTCGCCTTCTTCCTCTTCGCCGGCCTGCTCGCGCTGGTGATGCGGGCGGAGCTGGCCCGGCCGGGGATGCAGTTGCTCAGCCACGAGCAGTTCAACCAGTCGTTCACGATCCACGGCACGATCATGCTGCTGCTCTTCGCCACGCCGACGTTCGCCGGGTTCGCCAACGAGATCATGCCGCTGCAGATCGGCTCCCCCGACGTGGCCTTCCCGCGGCTGAACATGCTGTCGTACTGGCTGTTCCTCTTCGGCGGGCTGATCGTGCTGAGCAGCTACCTCACGCCGAGCGGGCCCGCGGACTTCGGCTGGTTCGCGTACGCGCCGCTGAACGGCCCGGTGCGCTCCCCCGGCCTGGGCCCGGACCTGTGGATCATGGGGCTGGCGCTGGCGGGCTTCGGCACGATCCTGGGCGCGGTCAACTTCCTCACCACGATCATCGGGATGCGCGCGCCCGGCATGACGGTGTTCCGGATGCCGATCTTCACCTGGAACATCCTGTTCACCTCGATCCTCGTCCTGATGGCGTTCCCGGTGCTGGCGGCGTCGCTGCTGGTGCTGGAGTCGGACCGGCGGTTCGGCTCGGTCGTCTTCGAGGGGTCGGTGGGCGGGTCGCTGCTGTGGCAGCACCTGTTCTGGTTCTTCGGCCACCCGGAGGTCTACATCATCGCGCTGCCGTTCTTCGGCATCATCAGCGAGATCATCCCGGTCTTCTCCCGCAAGCCGATCTTCGGCTACGTGATGCTGGTGGGCGCCACCGTGGCGATCACGGGTCTGTCGGTCGTCGTCTGGGCGCACCACATGTTCGCCACCCAGGCGGTGCTGCTGCCGTTCTTCTCCGTCTTGTCGTTCCTGATCGCGGTGCCCACGGGGGTGAAGTTCTTCAACTGGATCGGCACGATGATGAACGGCTCGCTGTCGTTCGAGACGCCGATGCTGTGGGCGATCGGGTTCCTGGTCAGCTTCCTCTTCGGCGGGCTGACGGGCGTGCTGCTGGCCTCGCCGCCGCTGGACTTCCACGTCACGGACACGTACTTCGTCGTCGGCCACTTCCACTACGTGGTCTTCGGGACGGTGGTGTTCGCGACCTTCGCGGGCTTCTACTTCTGGTGGCCGAAGTTCACCGGGAAGATGCTGGACGAGCGGCTGGGGAAGATCCACTTCTGGACCCTGTTCATCGGCTTCCACGTCACGTTCCTGGTGCACCACTGGCTGGGCGTGGAGGGCATGCCCAGGCGGTACGCGGACTACCTGGCCGCCGACGGCTTCACCACGCTCAACACGGTCTCCACCATCGGCTCCTTCCTGCTGGGCACCTCCACGCTGCCGTTCCTGTACAACCTGTGGCGCACGGCGAAGGAGGGCCGGAAGGTCGACGTGGACGACCCGTGGGGCTTCGGCCGTTCCCTGGAGTGGGCCACCTCCTGCCCGCCGCCGCGGCACAACTTCACCACCCTGCCGCGGATCCGCTCCGAGTCGCCGGCCTTCGACCTGCACCACCCCTACGCCGTACCGCAGGAGCAGCGCAGCCAGCCCGAACGAGAGCCCGGGCGGCAGCCCGAGCGGCAGCCCGGGTAGAGGGCGCGGGGCGCGGCCCGGCGGGACCGCGGCCGGGCCGGTCGCGCAGCCGCCCGCGGACGGCACCACAGGAGGTCAGGGCCGGTACGGGAGCTGTGGCACCGTGAAGCAGTTCTCCGTCATCTCCCCCTGGCTGACCCAGCCGCCGGCGCCGTCGTTCGCGTCGTCCTGCCAGCGGGCCGCCGACACGCACGTGCGCCGGGTCTCGGGCGGCTCGGCCGCCTGCTCGAAGCGGGTGGGCAGCAGCAGCCCGTCCGCGTCGTACGGCTCGGTGCGCGCCATGAAGTCCTCGACGCACTCCCGCGTCAGCTCCGCCCCGCACGACGTCGCCGCGTCCGCGAACCACATCGCCGCGGCCCAGCCCTCCAGTTGCCACTGCGCGCGCGTGCCGGTGTCCGCGTACCGGTCCATGCCGTCGCGGAACGCCTTGACCGCCGGGTCGTCCACGTCCTCGTAGTTGCGGCTGGAGCCCGTGACCCAGAGGGAGTTGCGGCAGCGCTCGGCGTCCGCGAAGTCCTCCGGGACGCCGGAGTTCCAGTTCTGCACGTTGGTGACCTTCGCGGTCAGCTCCACGCCGGCCTCGTCGAGCGCCTGGCACAGCTTGGCGTTGCCGCCGGTGTCGACGGCGTCGAAGACCAGGTCGACACCGCGGGCGCGCAGGTCGGCGGCGACCGCGTCGAAGTTCGGCAGCGAGAAGTCGACCTGCTCGGTGACGACGTCGTAGCCCTCGGCCTTGAGCCCACTGGTCACGCTGCGGGCGTACGAGGCCGAGGCCGCCTGGTTGTACGAGACGACGGCGGCCGTGCGGGCGCCGTGCTCCCGCTTGAAGTAGCGGTAGACCTCGGTGCCGCCGTACAGGTCGCCGTCCCAGCCGGCCTCGCCGCCGGTGCGCGGGGCGCGGCTGCCGTAGATGCCGTACAGGTGCGGATACGTCTCGTACGCGGCCCCGATCGGCTGGCCGCCGACGTCCGGCACACCTGCCTCGCTGACCTGCGGGGCGCCGGCGTAGTTCAGCGAGGTGGTGGCGACGAGAGCGAACACCTTCTCCCCCCGCACCAGTTCGCGTACGCAGTCGCTGTTGCCCAGGCCGCTGCCGCCGTCGTCGCAGGTGAGGACCTCCACGGGGCGGCCGTTGACGCCGCCGCGCGCGTTCAGCGCCGCGAAGTACGCCCGCGCGCCGTCCTGCGGCCCGCTGAACGCGTCGCCCACCGGGCTCGTCTCGCTGGCGATGACGCCGACCCTGACCGGCTCCCCGCGCGCCTCGCCCGACGGCGCGGCGGCGCCGTCCCCGGCCGCCGGCCGCTCGGTGAACTCGCTCTCGGGCACCCGGCTGCCGCACGCCGCGGTCAGCAGCAGCACGGTCACCGCAGTCACCGCCAGCGCGGCACCCCCCGGCCTGGTCACCTCAGCACCCGGGGCCCGGCGACCCGCTCATCTCGACGAGCGTGCAGATCGCCCGCTTCGACACCTTCCACTCGCCGTCCTGCAGCACCGAGACACCCGTGGCGCCGGGCACGACCGTCTGTCCCTTGAGCGCGATGTCGTACGTCACGTCCGCCTCTTCGGCGGAGCCGAACTCCACCTCGGTGACCTTCGCGCCCACCTGCTTCCAGCGCTCGTCGTCGGAGAACGCCACCATCAGCGGGCGCATCGCCTCGCCGTCCTCCAGCACCGCCAGCTTCGCGTCGGCGTCGGAGTCCGGCGAGAAGAACGTCGTCCAGTTCTCCTCGATCTCCTTCTCCGCCGCCGCGGGGTCGGCCGGTTCCGCGCCGCCCGCGCCGTCGGAGCCGCCGTCCGCGGCCTCGCTCTCCGCCGCGGCGGGGCTGCTCTCGGACGCCTGCACGCTCGGCTTCTTCTCCGGCGTGTCCGCGCCGCCGCCGTCGTCCCCGCAGCCGGCCGCGCCCAGCCCCGTGAGCAGTATCGCCGCGGCGAGCAACGCGGCGCTGCGCGTGCGTGCTCCTCGGGTCATCCGTCCTCACCCCTGAACGTCGTCATGGTCGAGTGTCCCGCCGATCCGTACGCCCTCCTGCGCAGGAGAACCACACACGGCATAGTGCCTCCCAGGCAGCAGAGATGCACAGGGGGCAGAATGTGGCAAACCGGCCCGGGGCGCGGGCACTCGCTGAAGGCCCTGGCCCTGCAGTGGGGCAGTTGGGCCGCGCTCGCCGCCGGGGCCGTGCTGTGTGCCGTCGGCTGGTACGGGGTGTCCGGCGAGCGGTTCGCCGAGCGGCAGATCCCGTATCTGGCGTCCTGCACGATCCCCGGGGCGGCGTTGATCGTCGCCGGGGCGGTGCTGCTGTCGCGCGGCGACCAGGGCCTTGCGGCGGCGCGGGTGGAGGAGTTGTACGGGCTGCTGGTGGCGGCGGACAGTGACGAGGCCGGGGACGGGGCCGGGGACCGGCCGGGCGCCGGGGCCGCGGCGGCGGACGGCGGGAGCGCCCCGTACCTGGCGGTGCCCGGCGGGACGCTCTACCACCGTCCCGACTGCCCCCTGGCCGCCGGCAAGCCCGGCGCCGTACCGGTCGCGGATCCCGCGGATTCCGCGGATCCCGCACAAGCAGGCGGCGAAGGAAGCGGGACAGGGGCGTTGACCCCCTGCCCGGTCTGCGAGCCGGGCCCCGCGGGCGGGGCCGCGGCGGAGGCGTGAGGTGTCGCTCACGTACGAACTGACGCTGGCCGGGCTCGCGGTGGGCAGTGCCGCCGCGCTCACCGGCATCGGTGTCGTCGTCACGTACCGCGCGACCGGGGTGCTCAACCTGGCGCACGGCGCGGTCGCGATGTTCACCGCGTACGTCATGCGCCAGCTCGCCGTCGGCTGGGACTGGCCGCTGTGGGCGGCGGCGGCCGTCAGCCTGCTCGTCGTGGCCCCCGGCATCGGGCTGCTCATGGGGCGGTTCGTCTTCCGGCCGCTGTCGGTGCTGCAGTCGAGCGGGGCGGGCGCGGGCGGGGCGCAGGCGCTGGTGGCGTCGCTCGGGGTGTTCGTGCTGCTGATGGGTGCGGCGGGGCTTCTGTGGGGTACGGGCGCGCGGACGGACGCGCCCGAACTGCTGCCGTCCGACCCGTGGGTGCAGCTCGGCACGGCGGTGGCGCTGGCCGGTTCGGTCGCGGCGCTCACGCGGTGGAGCCGGTTCGGGCGCGAGCTGCGCGCGGTGGTCGACAACCGCCGGCTCGCCGCGCTCAGCGGCATCGACGCCGACCGGGTCGCCGACACCGGCTGGGCGTTCGGCACGTTCACCGCGGGCGTCACGGGCGTGCTGCTGGCACCGGAGTACCGCCTGGACCCGTACGGGCTGCCGCTGCTGGTGATGGCCGTCATCGGGGTCGCGGTCGCGGCCGGGCTGCGGAGCCTGCCGGCGGTCGTGGCGGTGGCGCTGGCGGTCGGCGTGGGGCAGGCGCAGTTGACCCGGCTCCACCCGGAGGGCTGGGGCGAGCAGGTGGTGCAGGCCCTGGGCGCGAACCTCTTCGCGGTGCTGCTGCTGGTGGCGGCGCTGGCGCTGCCGCGGCTCTGGACGGGGGCCGGCGACGCCTTCCTGCGGGTCCCCGCCGACACGCTGGACTCGGCGGCCGGCGACGGGCGGACCTGGCTGGTCGCCGGGGTGCTGTTCCTGCTGCCGCTGGGCTTCGCGGGCTCCGACCTGACCACGTCGGTGCAGGTGCCGGCGCTGGCGGTGGTGCTGCTGTCGCTGGTGGTCGTCACGGGGCGCGGCGGCCAGGTCTCGCTGGGGCAGGCGGCGTACGCGGGGCTGGGGGCGCTGTTCACGGCGCTGCTGGCGGCGGGGCGGTTCCCGGGGCTGCCGGCCGCCCTGCCCGAGCTGCCGGCGCTGGGTGTCGCGGTGCTGCTGGTGGCGCCGCTGGGGCTGCTCACGGGGTATCCGGCGATCCGGCGGCAGGGCCTGGCGCTTGCGCTGGTCACGCTGGCGGTCGGGGTGGCGGTGAGCCGCTTCGTCTTCGCGCAGCCCTACGCGACGTCGGGCCTGACGCTGGGCCGCCCCGCGGGCTTCACCGGGGACCGGGCGTTCTACGTACTCGAACTGCTGCTGCTCGCCGGCGCGGTGACGGCGGTCCGGGCCCTGCGCGGGGGCCGCCCCGGCCGCGCGCTGGCGGCGATGCGGGACCACGAGTCGGGCGCCGCGGCGGCGGGGGTGGCGGTGCCGTCACTGAAGGTCGCCGCCTTCGCGGCGGGCGCCGCGCTGGCGGCCCTGGGCGGCGGCATGCTGGCCATGGGCGCCCGCGCGTTCGACCCCAACGCCTTCGACCCGGTACGGAGCCTGCTGTGGTTCGCGGCGGTGGTCGTGGTGGGCGCGGACAGCATGCTGGGCGCGCTGCTGGCGGCGGCCCTGCTGGTGGGTCTCGACGCGGGCACCCGCGGCGGGATGGCGGCGGCGGTCATCGGCGTCCTGGCAGTCCTCCTAGGCCGCTTCCCGGGCGGCCTGTACGAGGCCCTGCACCGGGCGGCAACCGCCCGGCTACGCCCCCGCCGGCTGACCCCGCGGGGGGCGCGGGTCCGCGCCGGCCTGACGCGGAACCCACCTCCGGCGGGGGGCGCGGGTGCGGCAGTGCCCCCGGCGCGGGCCGGGGCTGCAGAGCCGCCTCCGGCGGGGGTCACGAGTGCGGCACCGCCTCCGGCTCCGCCGGGAGCCGCCGTCGCCGGAGGCCCACCGCCGGGGACAGCCGATGCCGGGCCGCCACCGGTACGTACAGCCAGCGGGGTCGTGAGCCCCGCCCCCCGCCCCGCGGGGGCCCCGGACCTCCCGGTGCCTTCGCCGCGGGCGACGGGCGCCGCCGCCCCGCCTCCGGCGGGGGCGGCGAGGCGCGCGGGGGGCGCCGACGAACGCGACGCACCCGGCCCCGGCGCGGGCAACGCCGCGCGGCCCGCCCGCGGCGCCCCGGAGTCCGGCGCCGAAGACGCGGGTCCCGCGCGCCACGGACCGGCGGCCGAAGAGCCGGGGCACGCACGGAACGACACCCCCCGGACCACACCCGCACCCGGCACACGCGAAGCCCCGCAACCACCGCACGGCGACACCGGGCCCGACCCGGAAAACCCCGAGCCCTCCAACCCGGAGCCCGGGGACACCGGCCGCGTCGACCGGCGGAACGTTCCCGGGCCCGGTGCGGGCGGAGACCCGCCGGTGCCGGGCGGCGAAGCCGGGCCCCGCCGACGGGCCGCCGCGGTCCGTGGCCGGCTCCGTACACCCGCGGCGTCCGCCGCAGGCGACCGCGGGGGGCTCGTCGCGCGGGGCGTTGCTGTTTCGTACGGGGACTTCTCCGTGCTCTCCGGCGTCGACCTCCGCGTCCCTCCCGGGCAGGTCACCGCCCTCGTCGGGCCCAACGGGGCCGGGAAGTCCACCCTGTTCCACTGTCTCGCCGGGACCCTCCGGCCGCGCGCAGGGCGGGTGGTGCTCGACGGGCGGGACGTGACCCGGCGCAGTGCGCATGTGCGGAACCGGCTCGGGCTGGCGCGGACGTTTCAGCAGCCCGCCGTCTTTCCCTCCCTCACCGTCGCCGAGAACGTCGGCGTCGGCGCCGAGCAGGGCCGTGCCCGCGACCCCGGGGCCGCCGACCGCGCGCTGCGCCTCCTCGGCCTCGACGGGCCGCTGCGCGACACGCCCGCCGCCGACCTGCCCACCGGCACCCTCCGCCGGGTCGAGATCGGCCGCGCGCTCGCCGGCGGCCCCCGCGTGCTGCTGCTCGACGAGCCCGCCGCCGGCCTCGACCTCGCCGAGACGGCCGCGCTCGTACGCATCCTGCGCGCCCTCGCCGCCGACGGCATGGCCCTGCTGGTCGTCGAGCACGACCTCGAACTCGTCGGCGAACTCGCCGACGCCGTCTACGCGATGGCCGCCGGCCGCATCGTCGCCTCCGGCACCGCCGCCGGCGTACTCGCCGCGACCGCCACGGCCGGCGCACCCGCGGAGGCGCCGTGAGCGTCGAGATCGCCCTGCACCGCGCGCGGGTCCGCTACGGACCCCTGGAGGCCCTGCACGGGGTCGACCTCGCCGTGCCGGCCGGCCGGCTCACCGTGCTGCTCGGCCGCAACGGCTCCGGCCGTACGACCGCGCTGCGCGCCCTCGCCGGGACCGTGCCGCTGGCCAGCGGCCGCGTGGTGTGGCGCGGCGAGGACGTCACGCGGATGCCCGCGTACGCCCGCGCCCGCCGCGGGCTGTCGCTGACGCCGGAGGTGCGCGCCGTGTTCGGCTCGCTGACCGTCGCGGAGAACCTGCGCCTCGCCGCCCGCGACGGCGGCACCGGGCCCGCGCTGGCCGCGTACCCGGAGCTGGCGCGGCTGCTGACGCACCGCGCGGGCACCCTCTCGGGCGGCGAGCAGCGGATGCTGGCCGTCTCCCGCGCGCTGCTGTCCCCCGCCCGGCTCGTCCTGCTCGACGAGCCGGGCCAGGGGATGTCGGCCGCGGTGGCGGCCCGTACGTACGAACTGCTCGGCGGGCTCGCCGCCACCGTCGTCGTCGCGGAGCAGAGCCTGCCGCCCGGCCTGGCGACCGCGGCGGCGGTGGTGCACGAACTCCGCCGCGGCAACGTGGTGTTCAGCGGCGAGCCCGGGGAGTCGGGGGCGCCGTGGAGCGCGGGCGTCCGGTGAGTCCGCCGGGGCCCGTCAGACGTGCAGCCGCTGGCCCGGCAGGATGACGTCGGGGTCGTCGCCGATGACGTCGCGGTTGGCCTCGTAGACCTCGCGCCACGGCGTGCCGTGCGCGGCGGCGATACGGCTGAGGGTGTCGCCGGTCGTGACGGTGTAGTTGCCGTCGCCGCGCTTCAGCGGCTGCCGCCGCCCCGCGCCGCGGTCCGCGCGGGACTCCGTACGCGGCTCCGAAGGCTGCGCCACCGCGGGCGCCCCGCCCGACGCGCCGGCCTCGACGGAGCAGTGCGGCCAGGCGCCCCACCCCTGCGCGGCCTGCACCTTCGTGGCGATGGCGATCTGCTGCTCCCGGGTGGCCCGGTCCGCGGTGGCGGCGTAGGCGGTGCCGCCGTACGCCTCCCACGTGGCGGCGGCGAACTGCAGCCCGCCGTAGTAGCCGTTGCCGGTGTTGATGCTCCAGTCGCCGCCGCTCTCGCACTGCGCTATACGGTCCCACACCGCGCTGTCCGCGGCGCCCGCCGGCGCGGCGGTGGCGAGGACCGAGACCCCGTCATTCGAGGCCAGTTGCCGGTTACCTCGGGTATCGATCAATACCGGACAGGCTTTGATGCCGGCCAAATCCGGCTTTGTCTGGCAAATCTTCGATCGCGCTGTGGCTCGTCTCACGGCACCAACGGCGGTGATTCGCACATCAGTTGACCCACAGTGAGAATTTCCGACCGGCTCCCTACGGTCCGTACGCCCTGTTCCGTCAATCGCCGCCGCGGGCGTGACTCCGCACACAGGTCGCCCGTTGTGCCCAGATGAACACGCACCACGACACCGAGGAGCGACTCGTGCCCAGCATGCTCGACGTGAGCGACGCCGTACGCCGCGAGATCGGCGACGAGGAGGCGGACCGGCTCGTCACCGGCGAGTCCTCCCCCGGCACGTACGACTGCACCTCCTGCCGCGCCCCCGGCGACTCCGCGCGGGAGCAGACGAGCACCGTCCTCTTCGTGGGGGAGGAGACCGCGGTGCTCGCCTTCGCCCACGCCACCTGCATCCCCTCGCAGGTCGTCCCGGTCTCCGAGGACCAACTGCTGGGCGCCGTACGGTCGATCACCGCGGACGGGGGACCGGCGCAGGCCCCGCCCCCCGCCGCCGTAACACCGCACTCCCCCGCCGTCCCCGCCCCCGCGGCCTCCCCCGCGCCGCCGGTCCCCGTCTCCGCCGGCCCCGCCGTCTCCCCCGACGCCGCCTCTCCGGACGCCGTCTCCCTTGCCGCCGCCTCCCCCGACGCCGTCTCCCCTGCAGCCGTGCCTCCCGCCACAGCCGAGCCCCCCGCGGCCCCCGTCGCTCCGGCACCCGGCGGCGGCGAACACGGCGCAGCGCAGGCGGTGCTCGGTGTCACCTGCGGGCTGGTGATGTGCGGCGAGGACGCCCGCTCCGCGCTGGTCGTGGAGCCCACCGCGCCCGTCGTCCGGCCCGGCTCCGAGGGCCCCGGGGACGACTTCCTGCCGCTGCTCATCGAGAGCGGCTTCCTGCCCGTGATGGACATGGGCAAGGCCCCGGCGCCGGTGCCCGGCTGGTCCGTGCTGCTCGTCGCCGGCCGCCTGCACGCCGTGATGCAGCCCGGCACCGCCGGTCAGCCGCCGACCGCCTGGTGGCAGGCGCACCAGCCGCTGCACGTCTCGGACGGCTGGCGGGCCACCGCGGCGAAGGAGCAGGAGGTGCTGGTGTACGCCGCGCCCGCCGGCGCGATCGGGCGGCAGCCGCGCGAGGACCTGCTCGGCGAGGCGCTGGTGCAGGCCGCCGGGCGCGGCCTGCTCGTCGGCGCGACGATGCCCCTCACCGGCACCTGATCCACAACCCGATCGGAGCACCGGTACCTGATCGGAGCAATGTGCACCCGCATCCCTGTGTGCCGCGCCTTCGTTGCACGGGTGTGCACCGATACCACGTGATTCCCGGCATGCGCCCCGCCCATGAGCCCCACGCGGCCTCCCGCCCCTCGGCAACGCCGATCTACGACGCCCTGTTCGCCGAGTACCGCAGGCTCTTCCGGGCGCTGCCCGGGGACCGCACCGGCGAGGAGCAGCTCCGCTTCGACGCCATCATGAACGCCCGCCCGTCGCTGCCGTCCCCGGGGCGCCTGCGGTCACATCTGCACGTGCACCGCCACCGCGCGGCCGGGGACTAGCCCGGCCGGCCCGCCGCCGCGGCGAACCGCGAACCGCGAGCCACGTCCCACGTGCCGCGCACCGGCCGGGCGCGTACGCGGCACGCGGGCCCGTACCCGAACCCGCTCCCAGCCGGGGCCGCTACTTCTTGCGGCCCCGCTTCTCCCGCACCCGTACCGAGATCCGGATCGGGCTGCCCTCGAAGCCGAACTCCTCGCGCAGCCGCCGCTCGATGAAGCGCCGGTAGTTCGCCTCGATGAACCCCGAGGCGAAGAGCACGAACCGCGGCGGCCGGGTGCCCGCCTGGGTGCCGAAGAGGATCCGCGGCTGCTTGCCGCCGCGCACCGGGTGCGGGTGCCCGGCCGTCAGCTCGCCGAGGAAGGCGTTGAGCCTCCCGGTCGGCACCCGCGTCTCCCAGCCCGCCAGCGCCGTCTCCAGCGCCGGCACCAGCTTCTCCATGTGCCGTCCGGTGCGGGCCGAGACGTTGACCCGCGGCGCCCACTGCACCTGCACGAGGTCGCGCTCGATCTCGCGCTCCAGATAGAAGCGGCGCTCGTCGTCCAGCAGGTCCCACTTGTTGTACGCGATGACCAGTGCACGCCCGGCGTCGACGGCCATGGAGATGATCCGGGTGTCCTGCACGGCCAGGGTCTCGTCGGCGTCCACGAGGACGACCGCGACCTCCGCCTTCTCCAGCGCGGCGGCGGTGCGCAGCGAGGCGTAGTAGTCGGCGCCCTCCTGGAGGTGCACGCGCCGCCGGATGCCGGCGGTGTCGACGAAGCGCCAGGTCTTCCCGCCCAGTTGGATCAGCTCGTCCACCGGGTCGCGGGTGGTGCCCGCGACGTCGTCCACGACGACGCGGTCCTCCTTGGCGAGCTTGTTGAGCATGGACGACTTGCCGACGTTCGGCCGCCCGATGAGCGCCACCCGGCGCGGGCCGCCGAGCCCGCCGGCGAACGACTGCGCGGGCGCGTCCGGGAGGACGGCGAGGACCGCGTCGAGCATGTCGCCGGTGCCGCGGCCGTGCAGCGCGGAGACCGGGTGGGGCTCGCCGAGGCCGAGCGACCACAGGTACGCCGCCTCCGCCTCGCCCGACTGCCCGTCGACCTTGTTGGCGCAGAGCACCACCGGCTTGCCGGCGCGGCGCAGCATCTTCACGACGGCCTCGTCGGTGTCCGTGGCGCCCGTCTGCGTATCCACGACGAAGACCACGGCGTCCGCGGCCTCGACCGCGTACTCGGCCTGCGCCGCCACGGAGGCGTGGATGCCGAGGACGTCCTGCTCCCAGCCGCCGGTGTCGACCAGCTTGAAGCGGCGGCCCGCCCATTCGGCCTCGTACGTGACGCGGTCGCGGGTGACTCCGGGGCGGTCCTCCACGACGGCCTCGCGGCGGCCGATGATGCGGTTCACCAGAGTCGACTTGCCGACGTTCGGCCGGCCGACGACGGCCGCCACCGGCAGCGGGCCGTGCCCGGCGCGCGCGAGGTCGCCCTCGACCTCGTCGAGGTCGAAGCCCTCCCCGGCGGCCAGTTCCATGAACTCCGCGTACTCGGCGTCGCCCAGTTCCCCGTGCCCGTCGCCGTGGGCCGCACCGTCCGGGCCCTGCCCGGGGGAGATGCCGGTCTCGCTCATCACGTTCCTCGTCCTTGCGTCCTCGGCTGCGCCCGGCGCCCGGTCCCGACCAAGCCCGCAGCCTGAAGTCTCGTCCATGCGGTCTCGGCGAAATCCGGTGCTTTCCGGCCGCCCGCGTGCGCCGGGAATGCGCTGGCCTCGGGGAGTACGGGGGCAGAGCCCCCAGAATCCCCCGACACCCTACCCCGGCGGAGCCGCTCAGCGACCGGTGTCGCGCCTGGCGGCGGCCAGGTGCGCGGTCAGCCGGTCCTGGATGCGCAGCGTCGCCTCGTCCATCGCCTTGCGCGTACGGCGCCCGCCCGGCGCTCCCGCCTGGAAGGGCTCGCCGAAGACGATGTCCACGTGGCAGCGGACCGGCGGCAGCGCCTTGACCACGCGGCTGCGCCGCTCCGCCGTGCCCAGCACCGCGACCGGCACCACCGGGGCGCCCGAGCGCACCGCGAAGTACGCGAGACCCGCGCGGATCGAGGAGAAGTCGCCCTCTCCCCTGCTGCCTTCCGGGAAGATCCCGAGCACTCCGCCGTCGTCCAGCACCCCCAGCGCGCGGGTGATCGCCCCCCGGTCGACCGTGGTGCGGTCGATGGCGACCTGGCCGATGTTACGCAGGTACCAGCCGACGATCCCGACGAACGCCTCCTGCTTGATCAGGAAGTGCACCGGCCGCGGCGAGGTGCCCATGAGCAGCGGGCCGTCGACGTTGTGGGAGTGGTTCCCGGCCAGGATCACGGGCCCGCTCGCGGGCATCCGCCAGGCGCCGAGTATCCGCGGCTTGAAGTAGCCGTGCATGACGGGCGCGGACATCCGCCGCCCGACGAGCGCACCCCGTGTCTCCGGCACCGCGCCGGCCGGTTGGGTCACCGACCCTGCTGCTTCTCTTCGACGAGGGTCACGACGCACTGGATGACCTGCTCCAGGGTCAGCTCCGTCGTGTCCACCTCGATGGCGTCCCCGGCCTTGGCGAGCGGCGAGACCTTGCGGCCGGCGTCGGCGGCGTCGCGCCGGGCGATCGACGCCTGCGTGGCGGCCAGGTCGCGGGCGCCCCTGCCCTTCAGCTCGCCGCTGCGGCGGGCGGCCCGTACCTCCTCGGAGGCGGTGAGGAAGATCTTCACGTCCGCGTCCGGCAGCACCGTCGTGCCGATGTCCCGGCCCTCGACGACGATCCCGCCGCTCTTCGCGGACTCGGCCGCGATCGACCGCTGCAGCGCGGTGATCCGCGCCCGTACCTCCGGCACCGCGCTGACGGCGCTGACCGCGGCGGTGACCACCTGGGTACGGATCGGGCCCGCGGCGTCCGCGCCGTCGACGGTGATCGTGGGTGCCCCGGGGTCGGTGCCGGAGACGATCTGCGGCTTCTCGGCGGCGGCGGCGATCGCGGCGGCGTCGGCCACGTCCACGCCGTTGCCCAGCATCCACCAGGCGGCGGCCCGGTACTGCGCGCCGGTGTCGAGATAGCGCAGGCCGAGCCGTGCGGCGACGGCCCGGGACGTGCTCGACTTGCCGGTGCCGGCGGGGCCGTCGATGGCGACGATCACGGGGGGCCGCTGGGCCTTGGCAGCGCTGTCCACGGGGCGTACGACACCCTTCCTCAGGTCTACGACGGGGGTTGAGCCGACTTTGTGCGGCACCAGGGTACTGCTAGCTGCGCGGGGCCCGGTCACTGCCTCAGCGGCCACCCGCGCTCCCGCAGCGCCGCGGTGAGCACGGGCGCGGCCGGCGGCTCGACCATGAGCTGCATCCGCCCGGTCTGCTGGCCGGTGGCGTGCTCGATGCGCACGTCCTCGATGTTGACCCCGGCGGCGCCGGCGTCGGCGAAGATGCGGGCCAGCTCGCCCGGCCGGTCGCCGATGAGCACGGTGACCGCCTCGTAGTCCGCGGGAGCGGCGCCGTGCTTGCCCGGTACCCGCTCGCGGCCGGCGCTGCCGCGGCGCAGCACGTCCTCGATGCCGGCCGCGCCGGCCCGGCGCTTGGCGTCGTCGGCGGCCTGCAGCGCGCGCAGCGCCCGTACCGTCTCGTCCAGGTCGGCGGCGACCTCGGCCAGCACCTCGGCGACCGGGCCCGGGTTGGCGGAGAGGATGTCGATCCACATCGCCGGGTCCGAGGCGGCGATGCGGGTGACGTCCCTGATGCCCTGCCCGCACAGCCGGACCGCGGCCTCCTCGGCGTCCTCGAGCCGGGCGGCGACCATGCTGGAGACGAGCTGCGGGGTGTGCGAGACGAGGGCGACCGCGCGGTCGTGGGCGTCGGCGTCCATGACGACGGGCACGGCCCGGCAGAACGCGACCAGCTCCAGCGCGAGGTTCAGCACCTCGGTGTCGGTGGTCTCCGCCGGGCTCAGCACCCAGGGGCGGCCCTCGAAGAGCTCCGCGGTGGCGGCCAGCGGGCCGGAGCGCTCGCTGCCGGCCATGGGGTGGCTGCCGATGTAGCGGGTGAGGTCGCCGCCCAGCTCCTGAAGGGTGCGGCGGGGGCCGCCCTTGACACTGGCGACGTCAAGGTAGCCGCGGGCGACGCCGCGGTGCTGGGCGTCGGCGAGAGTGCGGCCGGTGAGCGCGGGCGGCACGGCGACGACGGCGAGGTCCACGGGGGCGGGCGGCGGCCCGTCGGTGCCGGCCCCGAGGGAGGCGGCGGTACGGGCCTGGTCGGTGTCCTCGTCCTGGAGGTACACCCTGACCCCTCTGCGGGTCAGCGCGAGGGCTGCGGAGGTGCCGATGAGGCCGGTGCCGAGGACGAGGGCGGTACGCACGGCGCAAGGATACGCGGCGTCCGCCCCGCGGGTCGCGGGGCGGACGCCGGCCGTCAGAGCCCGACCTCCCGCATCAGCATCCCGACCTCGGTGTTGGTCAGCCGGCGCAGCCAGCCCGACTTCTGGTCACCCAGCGCGATCGGGCCGAAGCGGGTCCGTACCAGCTTGTCGACGGGGAAGCCGGCCTCGGCGAGCATCCGCCGCACGATGTGCTTGCGGCCCTCGTGCAGCACCACCTCGACGAGATAGTTCTTGCCGGTGTTCTCCACCACCCGGAAGTCGTCCGCCTTGGCGTAGCCGTCGTCGAGCCGGATGCCGTTCTTGAGCCGCTTGCCGAGGTCGCGCGGCAGCGGGCCCTGGATGGCGGCGAGGTAGGTCTTCTTCACGCCGTAGCGGGGGTGGGTGAGGCGGTGGGCCAGCTCGCCGTGGTTGGTGAGCAGGATGATGCCCTCGGTCTCGGTGTCCAGGCGGCCGACGTGGAAGAGCCGGGTCTCGCGGTTGTCCACGTAGTCGCCGAGGTTCTGCCGGCCCTCCGGGTCGTCCATCGAGGAGACGACGCCGACCGGCTTGTTGAGGGCGAAGAAGAGGTACGACTGCGTGGCCACGGTCAGCCCGTCGACCTTGATCTCGTCCTTCTCCGGGTCGACGCGCAGCCCCTGCTCGGTGACGATGCGCCCGTTGACCTCGACCCGCGCCTGGTCGATCAGCTCCTCGCAGGCGCGCCGCGACCCCATGCCGGCCCGCGCCAGCACCTTCTGCAGCCGCTCGCCCTCGGGCTCGCCGAAGGTCTTCGGCAGCTTGCGCTGCGGCCCCGTGTGCCGGGCCCTGGTCCGCTCCTCCAACTGCGCGTCGTACTCGCGGGAGCGCGCGGGCCGGCTCGGCGCGCCGCCGCGCCCCCGGCCCCCCTTCCCCGGGCCGCCCGGGCGCTCGCCCTGGGGGGCGCCGGACTTCTCGTACCGCCGCTCCTCGGGGCGGGGGCGGCCCTGCCGGCGCTGTTGCGCGTCGCGCTTGCCGCCCGCCCTCCGGGGGTCGGAGCCCGAGGGCTTCCTGCTGTTCCTGCCGCCGCTGCTTCGCATCTACCGTCAGTCCGTTGGTTGGTCAGGTCTCGTCATCCACGTCGAACGACGGGACGCCCTCCTGGGACTCGCCCTCCACCGCCTCCGCGTCCGGGAGGAACGGGGCCAGCTCGGGGAGCTCGTCCAGACCGCGCAGGCCCATCCGCTCCAGGAAGTAGTTCGTCGTCCTGTACAGGATCGCACCTGTTCCGTCCTCCGTGCCCACCTCCTCGATGAGCCCGCGCTGGAGGAGCGTGCGCATGACACCGTCGCAGTTGACGCCGCGGACGGCGGAGACGCGCGAGCGGGAGACCGGCTGGCGGTACGCGACGACCGCGAGGGTCTCCAGCGCGGCCTGGGTGAGCCGGGACTGCTGGCCGTCGAGGACGAAGCCCTCGACGGCGGGCGCGTAGGCGGCGCGGGTGTAGAAGCGCCAGCCGCCGGCGACGTGGCGCAGGTCGAAGCCGCGGCCCTGGACGGTGTACTCGTCGGACAGCTCGCGCAGGGCGTCGGCGATCTCGCGGGGGCGGCGGTCGAGGACCTTGGCCAGGTGCTGGGTGGTGACGGGCTCGTCGACGACCATGAGGACGGCTTCGAGGGCCGGGCGCAGCGGGAGCCCTGCGGTGGGGCCGGCCTCCTTCTCCTGCTTCTCCTGCCCCTCCCCCGCCGCCTCGGGCTGCGGCTGCGGTTCCGTGTCTGCCGTGTCTGCCGCGTCCGGCACATCCGGCACATCCGGTGCGTCCGCCACATCCGCCGCTGCGTCGCTCATCGCTCGTCCTCGCCTCCGCCTTCGCCTTCGTTCCCGCCGGCCGCGTCCGCGTCGCCGGACGCCGTGTCGAACTCGTCGGTCACCACCGGCACCACATCCTCCCGCCCCGTCCACCGCACCGTCAGCGGCTCCAGCGCGCCTTCCTGGTCGAGGGCCACGGCCCGCTCCCGGTAGAGCTCCAGCAGCGCCAGGAACCGGGCGACGACGGTCAGCGGGTCGGGGGCGTCCGCGATCAGCTCCTGGAAGCTGACGGAGCCGTGCTCGCGCAGCCGCGAGACGACGACCTGCGCCTGTTCCTGGACGCTGACGAGGGGGGCGTGGATGTGGTCGACGTAGACCTGGGGCACGGGCTTGGGCTGCATCGCCTTGACCGCGAGCCGGGCGAAGCCCTCCGGGCCGATGCTGATGACCACCTCGGGCAGCAGCTCCGCGTGGTGCGGCTCAAGACCGACGGTGCGGGGGTGGCGCTGCGACTCCTCCTCCAGCCGGCGGTGGAAGATGCCCGCTATCTCCTTGTACGCGCGGTACTGCAGCAGCCGCGCGAACAGCAGGTCGCGGGCCTCCAGCAGCGCGAGGTCCTCCTCGTCCTCGACCTCGGCGGCGGGCAGCAGACGGGCGGCCTTGAGGTCGAGGAGGGTGGCGGCGACGACGAGGAACTCGGTGGTCTGGTCGAGGTCCCAGTCGGGGCCCATGGCGCGGATGTGGGCCATGAAGTCGTCGGTGACGCGGTGCAGGGAGACCTCGGTGACGTCCAGCTTGTGCTTGGAGATGAGCTGGAGGAGGAGGTCGAAAGGGCCCTCGAAGTTGGCGAGCCGGACCCGGAAGGCGCCGTCGTCGGGCTCGCCGTCGGAATCGCCGCCCGGTTCGCCATCGGACTCGCTGCCGGGTTCACCGGCGGAACCGCCGTCGGGTTCCCCGCCGGGTTCGCCGCCGGTCCCGGGGCCGGGTTCGGGGAGACCAGCCGTGCCAGGCGCGGTGCCGGACTCCGGGCCGGGTCCGGGCTCGCGGTCCGGCCCGGGCTCGCGTTCGGGCTCAGGTGCACGGTCCGGCTCGGGCTCGCGGTCGGGCTCAGGTACGCGGTCCGGCTCGGGGGCGTAGTCCGGCTCGGGGGCGTCGTCCGGCTCGGGTGCGCCGTCCGGCTCGGGGGACGGCTCCTCGGCGGGTTCCGCGCCGCCGGGTCCCGCCGGCGCGGGCTCCGTCTCGGGGTCGGGCTCGGGCACCGGCCCCGGACCAGGCTCGGGCGGAGCCGGCGCGGGGCCCGGGATGGGCAGCGGCGGGGCGGGCACGGGGGGAGGATCCGGCTGCGGCAGGGGCATCGGCTCGGGGTACGGCTCCGTCACCGGATCCGGTTCCGCGGGTGGCGGCGCGGGCTTGGTGGGCGTCGCGGCGACGCCCGGGCCGCGGCCGAGAGAGCGCCGGGCGGTACGCGCGGGGCGCTGCGGGTCGTCGTGCCTGTCGTCCATCGCCCGCAGCGTATCGCTCACAGCCGTGCTCGCCCGGTTGTCGTCCGGCGGGGCGGCACCCGGGCGGTGATCCGGTACGGGGCGCGCGGCCGGGAGCGTACGGGCGCGGGCGTCAGCGCCCGCGCAGGCGGCGTACGAGGATGCTCGCGTCGCCGCGCGACTCCAGGTCGGCCAGCACCACCGCGACGGCCTCGCGCACGATCCGGCCGCGGTCCACCGCCAGGCCGTGGTCGCCGCGGAGCACGAGCCGGGCGTGCTCCAGGTCCATCAGCTCCTCGGCGGAGACGTAGACCGTGATCTTCTCGTCGTGCCGCTCCCGGCCGCTGGGCCGCCGCGCGGCGCCGCGGCCCCGGCCGCGCCGGGGCTGGGGCTGGGCCGCCGCGGCCGAACCGCCGCCCTGCCGTGCGGACTTCGTCCCCGCCTGGGCCGCCGGCTCCCGCTCGCTCTGCCGGGCCCGCCCGCCGGGGGCGGTCTCGGCGCCGGCCCCCCGGCCGCCGTGCTCCGTCGCCTCGGGGTCGCGCCGGGCCGCGGGGCCGCCCGCGGTGCGCTTGCCGCCCGCCGGGGCGGCCTTGCCGCCCGTGCCCGCGCGTACCCGCGCGGCGGCGTCCGTACCGCCGGAGCCGTCCGGGTCCTCCGCGCCCGCTTCCCCGGCGTCCGCGCCGGGCTCCGCCGAGTCGGCCTCGCGGCTCGGCGCGGGCACGCGCGGACTGCCGCCGGGCGCCTCGCCGTTGGCCCGCTGCCGGTCCGACTGCGGTGTGGACGACTGGAGCGCGGTCCCCCCGGTGGTACGGAAAAGCTCGTCGGCCCCGGGCAGGCTCACTCGGCGTGGCACCGGGCGAGCACCTCCCTGGCGAGCTGGCGGTAGGCGGCGGCGCCCACGGAGTTGGAGGCGTACGAGGTGATGGGCTCGCCGGCCACGGTGGTCTCGGGGAACCGGACGGTGCGCCCGATGACCGTGTGGTAGACGTGGTCGTCGAATGCCTCGACGACGCGCGCCAGCACCTCGCGGCTGTGCACCGTCCGCGAGTCGTACATCGTGGCGAGGATGCCGTCCAGCTCCAGGTCGGGGTTGAGCCGCTCCTGGACCTTCTCGATCGTCTCGGTGAGCAGGGCGACCCCGCGCAGCGCGAAGAACTCGCACTCCAGCGGCACGATCACCTTGTGCGCCGCGGTCAGCGCGTTGACCGTGAGCAGACCCAGCGACGGCTGGCAGTCGATGACGACGTAGTCGTACTCGGACAGCAGCGGCTTCAGCGCGCGCTGCAGCGTTTGCTCCCGCGCCACCTCGCTCACCAACTGCACCTCGGCGGCGGAGAGATCGATGTTGCTGGGCAGCAGGTCCATGTTGGGCACGGCCGTCTTGAGCAGCACCTCGTCCGCCGACATGCCCCGCTCCATGAGCAGGTTGTAGACCGTGAGGTCCAGCTCCATGGGGTTGACCCCGAGGCCGACGGAGAGGGCGCCCTGCGGGTCGAAGTCCACGAGCAGCACCCGGCGGCCGTACTCGGCCAGCGCCGCGCCCAGGTTGATGGCGGACGTGGTCTTGCCGACGCCGCCCTTCTGGTTGCACATGGCGATGACCTTCGCCGGGCCGTGGTCGGTGACCGGGCCCGGGATGGGGAAGTACGGCAGCGGACGGCCCGTGGGCCCGATGCGCTCCCGGCGCTGCCGGGCGGCGTCCGGCGCGAGCGTCGCGGCGTACTCGGGATCCGGCTCGTAGTCCGCGTCCGGGTCGTAGAAGTGGCCTTCTGACAGGTCCTCGAAGTCGGAGGTGGCGGATGCGGCGAGACGTGTGGTGTCCTCGCCGCCGCTCTGGCTGCCGGTCATGGCGTTCACGTGATGACCGTCCATGCTCTGGTATACGTTTCCGCCCTGGTGTGCGTGTGCCGAGAAGGTGTGGACGGCGACGGAGCCGACAGGCGCCTGTGCCCCCGAGGAACCGTGGTCCCTCGCAGACATGCCTGGACGACCACCCCCGGGAGCAAATGTCGACTCATTCACAAGTCGTCCTACCTCCTTGGTGACCAGGGCACTTCTCGATTGGTCAGCGTGGCACCATGCCGACGATTGGCGACTCTATGGCGTGTCGGGGTCCCGCAGCAACACAATCCCGCAGACAGGGCACGATGTGTCGGGTGTGGAACACCACTTCGGGCACCCCGTACGACGGTACGTCGCCCGGCCGAACCCCTGGTGACAAGGTTCGGCCGGTGAAGCGGAGTTGACGGTGTCGCCGATGCGGTCGACCTGCCGCGCATCTGCGCGAAATCAGCCCAGCACGCGCGCGAGTTCGGCCGCCGGAAGACCGTGCGCTTCCGCCACGGGACCGTAAACGACCTGTCCTTCGTGGGTGTTGAGGCCGAGCGCGAGCGCCGGATCGCCGCGCAGCGCCGCCCGCCAGCCGAGGTTCGCGAGCTTGACGATGTACGGCAGCGTGGCGTTGGTCAGCGCGTACGTGGACGTGTTGGGCACCGCGCCGGGCATGTTGGCGACGCAGTAGAAGACCGAGTCGTGTACCCGGAAGGTCGGTTCCGCGTGCGTGGTCGGCCGGGAGTCGGCGAAGCAGCCGCCCTGGTCGATCGCGATGTCGACAAGGACACTTCCCGGCTTCATCCGCGACACCAGCTCGTTGTCGACGAGCTTGGGCGCCTTCGCGCCCGGGATGAGCACCGCGCCGATCACCAGGTCGGCGTCCAGGACCGCCTGCCCGAGGGCGTAGGCGGTGGAGGTGAGGGTGCGCACCTTCGTACCGAAGACCTTGTCCGCCTCGCGCAGCTTGCGCACGTCCGTGTCGAGCAGCGTGACGTGGAAGCCCATGCCGACGGCGATCTGCGTGGCGTTCCAGCCGGATACGCCGCCGCCGATCACGACCGCCTGCCCCGGCACCACACCGGGCACGCCGCCCGGCAGCACACCGCGGCCGCCCTGCGGGCGCATCAGGTGGTACGCGCCGACCTGCGGCGCGAGCCGGCCGGCGACCTCCGACATCGGGGCGAGCAGCGGCAGGTGCCGGTCCGCGGTCTCCACCGTCTCGTACGCGATGGCGGTGGTGCCGGACTCCAGCAGCGCCTCGGTGCACGGCCGGGAGGCGGCGAGGTGGAGGTAGGTGAAGAGCACCTGGTCCTTGCGGAGGCGGTGGTACTCCTCCGCGATCGGCTCCTTGACCTTCAGCACCAGGTCCGCGGCGGCCCACACGTCGTCGGCCGTGGGCAGGATCTCCGCCCCGGCCGCGACGTACTCCTCGTCGGGGATGGACGAGCCGAGGCCCGCGCCCTGCTCCACGAATACTTCATGGCGGTGGCGGCGCTGGCGGACCAGCTCGTGCACTCCGGCGGGCGTGATGGCCACCCGGAACTCGTTGTTCTTGATCTCGCGTGGAATGCCGACCTTCACGATGGATCACGATCCTTGGATGAGGCGATCTCGTCAGGCCCCGGTCGGGGTGTCCGCCGCGGCTTGGTCATTCTTAATGAAGGGATCCTCAGAGTCCAGCCTTTGAAACAGGCAGATATTTGCGATACCCCGATGGATTCACAGGTCTGCCGCGGCCGGTCGGGGTTCCGGTCCCGCCTTCGGGCCCGCCCCGGGCGCGGGCTCCCGGCCCTCCTCTGGGCCGGTCTCCGCGGCGGCCTCCACGGGCTGCGGCGCGGGCCGCGACGCCGGCTGCGCCACGTCGTCCGGGACGGCCCCGGGGCTGCGCTCCCCGTCGTCCGGAGCGTCACCGTCCGCGCGCTCCGGCCCGGCCGCGGGCGCGGGCTCAGGCGCGGCCTCAGGGTCCGCCCCGCCCTCCGCTTCCGGTTCCGCTACGGCCACGGCGACCGGCGCCGCGTCCTCCTCGGGCACCTGCGCGGCCAGCCGCTCCGCGGCGGCCCGGTGCAGCTCCGCGGCCTGCGGGTCGCCCGCACCGTCGACGAGGTCCGCCAGCCGCAACTGCACCGCCGCCCGCAGCGCGGTGTCGCCGGAGAGCCGCGCCAGGTCCATCGCGCGCGTGCACGTCCTGATGGCCTCCCGCGGATACCCGGCGTACTGCTGCACCCGTGCCACCTCGCCCAGCGCCCGCGCGTGCCCGGCGGTGTCCCCGAGCCTGCGGTACGCCGCCGCCGCCCCGCGCCACTCGCGCAGCGCCCAGCCCCAGGCCCCGGCGTACGTATGCACCGCGCCGAGCCGGGCCCGCAGCCGCGCCTCGTCGGCCAGCTCGCCGCGCGTCTGCCGCAGCGCGAGCGCCCGCCCGAACCAGTCCGCCGCCCGGCCCCAGTCCTGCAGCTCCTGGTACGCCGCACCCACCGACTCCAGCGCCCGCCCCACCGGCCGCGGGTCCCGCGCCTCGCGCGCCGCCGCCAGCGCCCCCCGGTACCGGCCGAGCGCCTCCTCGGGCCGCTCCGCGCGCAGGTCCAGGTCGCCGAGGTTGAGCAGCGCCGCCGCCTTCTCCCACACCAGCCCGCGCCGCTCGGCGACGCCCAGCACCAGCTCGTGCAGCCGGTACTGCTCGGGGGCGGCGTCCGCCTCGCCCCGGTGCGCCCCCAGCGCCCGCGACAGCGCGGCGACCAGCCGCCGCGCCAGCGTGTCCAGCTCCCCCTCGGCGACCGCCGCCCGGGCCGCCGCCAGCAGCGACGGCAGCCGGCTGCGCAGCCACGCCGCGGCGGCCTCGGACGACGGGAAGCGCAGCGCCCGCGGCAGCCCCGCGAGCCGGGCGTGCACTGCGGAGCCGGCGGGTTCGGTGACGGCGCGGCAGGACTGCAGCAGGCGTACGTACCGCTCCAGCATCCGGGCCCGGGCCAGCAGCACCTCCTCCGGCCCCACAACGGCCTCCAGCGCCCCGCGCAGCAGCGGCTGCAGGCACCCGGGCACCTCGTACTGCGGGAGGCCCGCCTGCTCCGGCTGCGGCACCGGGCGCAGCAGGCCCTGGCCCGCGCAGTCCTCGAGCGTGGTGCGGGCCGCGGCGACGGTGCAGCCGGCGAGCGCGGAGGCGGAGTGGGCGTCGACGAGCCCGGCGGGCGCCAGCAGCAGCAGCCGCAGCACCTCGGCGGCCTGCGGCGGCAGCGATTCGCAGACGAGCCGGAACGCCCGCGCCAGCGCCTTCGTGCCCGACGGCCGCCCGGCGGACCCCTCGGTGCTCTCGCCCTTGCGGCGCAGCTCCCGTACGGCATCGGCGACGCACGCCTGCGGGTGGCCGGCGAGCCAGCCGCCAGCCAGCACCAGCGCCGCGGGGTGGCCTGCGCACTCCTCGGCCAGCACGTGCGTGGCCTCGGGGTCGCAGGCGATGCGCGTCTGGCCCGCGTACGAGGCGATCAGCGCCAGCGCTGCCGCGGGCTCCAGGGCGCCCACGGTGCACGGACGGACGTCCGGCACGCCCTTGAGCGGGCCCTCGGCGACGGCGACGACGAGGCAGTCGCGCGACTCGGGGACCAGTTCGAGAAGCTGCCCCGGGTCGGTGACGTCGTCGAGGACGAGCAGCGCCGAGCGCTCGGCCAGCGCGGCGCGGAGCCGGGCGGCGAGGCGGTCCGGGCCAGCCCCGGCGACCGGGGGGACGCCGAGGGCGTCGAGGAGGTCGCGGACGGCCTGCTCCAGCGGCACCGCCTCGCCGCCGGGGCCGGAGAGCCGCGCGGTGTGCACGCCGCCGGGGTAGTCGCCCGCGACGCTGCGGGCCAGTTCGGCGGCGAGCGCGCTGCGTCCGGAGCCCGGCCGCCCGGCGATGAGCAGCACGCGGCTGCGGGGGGCGGGGCGGCCGGCGAGGGTGTCGAGCCCGGCGCGTGCGATGTCGGCGCGCAGGGCGTCGAGCTCGCGGGTCCTGCCGGCGAACCGGTGGGGGGCGGCCTGTTCCGTCACGCCGGTGAGCGTAATTCACCCAGCGTGAAGGCCGGGTCACGTGACGGCACATGGCCGAACGCCGGAACGAAAATCACCGCATCGGATCAACCGCCCGGCGGCCCCCCGCCGGGCCGCTCAGACGGTGAACGGGCGCGCCGGCCAGGGGGCGTTCGCCGGGCGCAGCGCGTCGAGACCGCCCTCCGCACGGGCCGCCTGGAGCGCCAGCACGCCAAGCATCAGGCAGTTGTTGTGCAGGTCCCCGGCGAGGGCGCCGCGCAGCAGGTCGGCCACCGGCACGCGGTCGAGGGTGAGGTCCAGCTCCTCGCCCTCGGCGGCGTAGCGCTCCCCCTCCGCCTCGGTCACCCCGCGGGCGAGGAAGACGCGCACGGCCTCGTCGCAGCCGCCCGGCGTGGTGTAGACGTCGACCAGCACGCGCCAGTCGTCGGCCTTGACGTGCGCCTCCTCGTACAGCTCGCGCTGGGCGGCGCTCAGCGGGTTCTCGCCGGGCACGTCGAGGAGGCCGGCGGGGATCTCCCAGAGCTTGTGCCGTACGGGGTGGCGGTACTGGTTGAGCACCAGCACGCGGTCGTCGTCGTCGAGGGCGAGGATCGCGACCGAGCCGGGGTGGACCTGGTAGTCGCGGCGGGCGACGGTGCCGTCGGGCATCACCACGTCGTCGGTGCGCACGGCGGTCTTGGCGCCCTTGAACGGGGTCTCGGAGGCGACGACCTGCCACTCGGCCGCCGTGTCCTTCAACTGCTCCGCCATCACTTGCCCCCCTCGCGCGCGGCCACCGGCTTCTGCGCACCGGCGGGCACGCCCTGCTCTGCCTCCTCGCGGCCGGCCCCTTCCTGCCTGGCCCCCTCCTGCCGTGCCCCCTCCTGTCTGGCCCCTTCCTGTCGTGCCCCCTCCTGTCTGGCGACGGACGCCTTCACCAGGCCGGCGAACAGCGGGTGGGGGCGCGTGGGCCGCGAGCGCAGCTCGGGGTGGGCCTGGGTGGAGACCAGGTACGGGTGGACCTCGCGCGGATACTCCACGTACTCCACCAGCTTGTTGTCCGGGGAGGTGCCGGAGAAGCAGAGGCCGGCCTTCTTCTCCAGCTCGCTGCGGTAGAAGTTGTTGACCTCGTAACGGTGCCGGTGGCGCTCCTCGACGTACGGCTGGTCCGCGTATGCCTCCCGTACCACCGACCCCTCCGCCAGCCTGGCCGGGTAGAGACCGAGGCGCATCGTGCCGCCCATGTCGCCCTCGCCGGCGACGATGTCGAGCTGCTCCTCCATGGTGGAGATCACCGGGTCCGACGCGGCCTGGTCGAACTCCGTGGAGTTGGCACCCTCGATGCCCGCGAGGTTCCGCGCCGCCTCGATGACGATGCAGTGCAGGCCGAGGCAGAGGCCGAGCAGCGGCACGCGGTTCTCCCGGGCGTACGTGACCGCGCCGATCTTGCCCTCCACGCCGCGCTCGCCGAAGCCGCCGGGGATGACGATG
This sequence comes from Streptomyces sp. CNP082, assembly GCF_059570535.1. NCBI lineage: Bacteria > Bacillati > Actinomycetota > Actinomycetes > Kitasatosporales > Streptomycetaceae > Streptomyces > Streptomyces sp. CNP082. The sequence goes on along the minus strand of NZ_JCANSZ010000042.1, from coordinate 14,553 downwards.
CCGTCCACGTCCGCGAGGTGCCTGCGCGCGCCCTGCGGGGTGCGGCAGTCGTCGGACGTGACCCATTTGATCTTGGCGCGGGCGTTGTTGGCGAAGCCGCCGGCGCGGATCGCCTCGGTGACCGACAGATAGGCGTCGGGCAGGTCGATGTACTTGCCGACGAGCGCGATCGTCACCTCGTGCGCCGGGTCGTGCACGCGCCGCAGCAGGTCGTCCCACTCCGACCAGTCCACGTCCCGGAACGGCATGTTCAGCTTGCGGACGACGTACGCGTCCAGCCCCTCCGCGTGCAGCACCTTGGGGATGTCGTAGATCGACTTGGCGTCGATGGCGGCGACGACGGCGGACTCGTCGACGTCGCACATGAGCGAGATCTTCCGCTTGATCGCCGGCGGCACCTCGCGGTCCGCGCGCAGCACGATCGCGTCGGGCTGGATGCCGATGCTGCGCAGCGCGGCGACCGAGTGCTGCGTCGGCTTGGTCTTCAGCTCGCCGGACGGGCCGATGTACGGCAGCAGCGAGATGTGGACGACGAAGACGTTGTCCCGGCCGACCTCGTGCCGCACCTGGCGGACGGCCTCCAGGAACGGCAGCGACTCGATGTCGCCGACGGTGCCGCCGACTTCCGTGATCACCACGTCCACGTCGTCGGAGGCCATACGCCGGATACGGGACTTGATCTCGTTGGTGATGTGCGGGATCACCTGCACCGTGTCGCCCAGGTACTCGCCGCGGCGCTCCTTGGCGATCACCGTGGAGTAGACCTGGCCGGTGGTGACGTTCGCCGAGCCGTCGAGGTCGACGTCGAGGAAGCGCTCGTAGTGGCCGATGTCGAGGTCGGTCTCCGCGCCGTCGTTGGTGACGAAGACCTCACCGTGCTGGAACGGGTTCATCGTTCCTGGATCGACGTTCAGATACGGGTCGAGCTTCTGCATCGTGACCCGCAGCCCGCGCGCCTTGAGCAGCGCCCCCAGGCTGGAGGCGGTGAGCCCCTTGCCGAGTGAGGAGGCGACGCCTCCGGTGACGAAGATGTGCTTTGACGTCGTGGATGGCATGGCCAAGAGGGGCTCCCGTGGTCGCTTGTCGAGGTGCGTGGCGGGGTGCCCCAGATCGAGGTGGGTCGCTCGGCGAGCGCCGCCGCCACGTGCCCGGCCGGCCCTCCGCTCCACGGGCTACCAGGGTATCAGGGATCCCCTGGTCACCGCCCGCGGCCGACCGCCCGGGCGGAAGAGACCAGGGGGAATCCGCGACCGTGCCGCGCGCACGCGCGCGAAGGCTTTATCCTCGGCGCAACGCACTACTAGCTGGAGAGGCACGTGGCCGGGCGGATCGAGGATTACGCACTTCTGGGCGACATGCAGACGGCAGCACTCGTCCGTCGCGACGGCACGACCGACTGGCTATGCCTGCCCCGGTTCGACTCCCATGCGGTGTTCGCTTCCCTACTGGGGACCGAGGAGCACGGCTTCTGGCGCCTCGGTCCGGCGTACGCCCCGGAGGCCGGCCCGCCGCCCGCGACCCGGCGGCGCTACCGGGGGGACTCGCTGGTGCTGGAGTCCGAGTGGGACACCCCGCGCGGCACGGTCCGGCTGATCGACTTCATGCCGCCGCGCGACGGCGCCTCGCCGCAGCTCATCCGCATCGTGGAGGGTGTCACGGGCCGGGTGCCGATGCGCTCCGCGCTGCGGATGCGCTTCTCGTACGGGCGCATCGTGCCGTGGGTCCACCAGACCGACGACGGCCGTACCGTCGGCGTCGCCGGGCCGGACTCGGTGTGGCTCGACGCCCCGGTGCCGACGTACGGCCGGGACCTGACGACGTACTCGGACTTCACCGTCGGCCCGGGCGACCGGCTGGCCTTCACGATCAGTTGGCAGCCCTCGCACCGCGAGCCGCCGCAGCCCGCCGATCCAGAGGCGGCGCTCACCGCCACCGAGGACTTCTGGCAGGAGTGGACCGAGCACTGCACGTACCACGGCCCCTACCGGCACGCCGTGATCCGCTCGCTGATCACGCTCAAGGCCCTGACGTACGAGCCGACCGGCGGCATCGTCGCCGCGCCCACCACCTCGCTGCCCGAGGACATCGGCGGCGTGCGGAACTGGGACTACCGCTTCACCTGGCTGCGCGACGCCGCCATCACACTGTCGTCTCTGCTGCGCACCGGGTACCACGAAGAGGCGCGCGCCTGGCGCGAGTGGCTGCTGCGCGCCGTCGCGGGCGACCCGGAGAACCTGCAGATCATGTACGGCATCGCCGGCGAGCGCGAGCTCGGCGAGTCGGAGCTGGACTGGCTGCCGGGGTACGAGGCCTCCCGCCCGGTGCGCGCCGGCAACGGCGCGGCGGGGCAGTTGCAGCTCGACGTCTACGGCGAGGTCGTCGAGGCCCTGCACCTCGCGCACATGACGGGCCTCGCCCGCAACGACTACGCCTCGCTGCTGCAACTGAAGATGATCCGCTGGGTCGAGGAGAACTGGGACCGCCCCGACGAGGGGCTGTGGGAGGTGCGCGGCCCACGACGGCACTTCGTCCACTCCAAGGTGATGACCTGGGTCGCCGTCGACCGCACGATCAAGCTCATCGAGTCCGGCGAGGCGGACGGCCCGCTGGAGCGCTGGCAGCAACTGCGCGACGACATCCACCGCGACGTCTGCGAGAAGGGCTACGACCGGCAGCGCAACACCTTCACGCAGTCCTACGGCTCGCAGGAGCTGGACGCCTCGCTGCTGCTGATCCCGCAGGTGGGCTTTCTGCCGCCGGACGACAAGCGCGTCATCGGCACCATCGAGGCCATCCAGCGCGAGCTGGGCACCCCCGACGGGTTCATCCGCCGCTACCCGACCGCGGGCGACGAGGCGGGCAGCGACGGGCTGCCGGGCGACGAAGGCGCGTTCCTCGCCTGCTCGTTCTGGATGGCGGACGACCTGGCGATGATCGGCCGGGTGCAGGAGGCGCGGCAGTTGTTCGAGAAGCTGCTGGCGCTCCGGAACGACCTGGGGCTGCTCGCGGAGGAGTGGGACCCGCGGCTGCAGCGGCAAGTGGGCAACTTCCCGCAGGCGTTCAGCCATGTGCCGCTGATCGACACGGCGCTGCGGCTGAGCGCGTCGGGGGCGTACGGGTAGCTCTCGGCGGGGCGCGCGGAAGCACGACGGCGGTACGGAGTGCCCCGATGCGCCCGGCGGTCGGGGGCGGCCCGCGCGCCGGGGCCGTCAGACGTCGGTGTAGGTCATCAACTCGTCGTAGATCGACAGGACCTGGGCGACGGTGTCGTCCTCCGTCGGCCAGGTGCCGGCCTGGGCGCGGCCCGCGGCGGAGAGTGCCGCGCGGTGGGCGGGGTCGTGGAGCAGGGCCGTCACCGCGTCGGCGAGCGCGCGGGCGTCCCCGTACGGCACGAGTTCCGCCGCGTCACCGACGAGTTCGGGCACGCCGCCGACGGCCGTGGCCACCAGCGGGGCGCCGGCGTGCAGCGCCTCCTGCGCCAGCACCGGGCGCGCCTCCCACGGGCTGGAGAGCACCGCGACGTCCGCGGCGGCCAGCAGCCGGGGCAGGTCGTCGCGGCGGCCCAGAAGCCGTACGGGCAGCTTCTCGGCGTCGATACGGCGCTGCAGCTTCCCGCGCGCCGGGCCCTCGCCGGCGACGGCGAGCAGCGGCTGCTCCGGCAGCGCCTGCCACATGCGCGCGGCGTCGAGCAGCGGCTCGTGAGGGCCGTACACGTCGAGCGGGGCGGCGGTGAGCACCAGGGGCCGGTCCGGGGCGCCGAGTTCGGCGCGCACCCGCTCCCGGCCGAGCGCGGCGCCGTCGCCGCCGGGGTGCGGGTGCCGGGGCGCGGGGACGGCGATGGGCGCGAGCCGGGCGTCCCGGGCGCCGCGGCGGCGGGCACCGTCGACGAGGTCGGTGGTGGCGCCGAGGACGACGCGGGCGGACCGGGAGACCCGTCGTTCGAGGAGGGGCAGCACCCGGCCCCGCACCCCGTCCGGGTGGTTCCTGGTATGCCACGTGACGACCAGCGGCCTGCGCTGGCCGAGGATCGTCGAGCACGCCATCAGCCCGCACTGCAGGCCGTGCGCGTGGACGAGGTCCGCACCGGCGCAGGCCGCGCGCAGCGCCGTCGCCGTGCACAGCGGCGCGGTGGCCAGCCCGCCGCGCTCGGGCAGCCGGGCGACGTGCGCGCCGACGGCGGTGAAGCCGTAGCGCTCGGCGGTGGCGGGGGTCGCGACCACCGTGACCCGGATCCCCCGGGCGACCAATCCGGCCGTCAGCGAGCGCACATGGACCCCGCTGCCGCCCTCGCCGCGGCCGACGAGCTGCACAGCGTGCAGCGCGGTGGGGCCGTGGGGCGGGGCGGGGGTGCTGCTCACTGGGCCGGAACTCCTGTCCGTGGCGTCGCAGGGCCTGCCCAGGATGCCACTCCCGGGGAGCCGCCGGACCCGGCTGGGCGCCGGCAACCGCTCTGTACGGGCGTACAGGTCAGACATGCACCACTCTTCCGGGCGACACCCCGCACGTCCGTCGCGCGCCCGGACGGCCCACGAAGGAAGCGGACAGCACGGTGCATTCCGCCCGACCACCCCGGTAGACGCAGCGGAGACGGGCCGGGTTGCCCCACCGGCCCCGTACGGCCCACCCGCGACACCCGCCCCGTGCGCCGCTCAGGGTCACACGGCCGGGGTCACTCCGCCCCCGCGCGGGCCGACGCGAGCAGCTCCTCGGCGTGTGCGCGGGCCGTCTCGGAGTCCTCCTGGCCCGCCAGCATGCGGGACAGCTCCCGCACCCGCGCCTCGCCCTCCAGGACGGTGACGCCGCTGCGGGTGACCGCGCCGTCGCTGGTCTTCTCCACCAGCAACTGGCGGTCGGCGAAGGCCGCGACCTGCGGCAGGTGGGTCACCACGACGACCTGCGCGCCGCGCGCCAGCCGGGCCAGGCGGCGGCCCACCTCGACGGCGGCCTTGCCGCCGACGCCCGCGTCGACCTCGTCGAAGAGGTACGTCGGCACGGGGTCGGAGCCGGCGAAGACCACCTCGACCGCCAGCATCACGCGCGACAGCTCGCCGCCCGAGGCGCCCTTGGCGATCGGCCGCGGCGGGGCGCCGGGGTGCGGGGCGAGCAGCAGCTCGGCCTCGTCCACGCCCGTGGGCCCGTACGCGACGCGGCGGCCGTCGATCTCCAGCCCGTCGGCGTCCGGTGCGACCTCGGTGCGGCGCAGGTCGACCGTCACCCGCGCGTGCGGCATCGCCAGCTCGGTCAGCTCCTCGGTGACGGCCTTGCCGAAGCGTTCCGCCGCCTCGCCGCGCGCCTCGGTCAGCGCCGCCGCCACCTGCGCCAGCTCACCGCGGAGCGCGTCGCGCTCGGCGGTCAGCTCCTCGATGCGCTCGTCGTCGCCGTCGAGTTCGGCGAGCCGGGCCGCGCCCGCCTCGGCCCACGCCAGGACCGCGGACACGCTGCCGTCACCGGCCGCTCCGTCGCCGGCCGCGGCGGGCTCGTGGCCGTACTTGCGGGTGAGGTGGGTGAGCACCGAGCGGCGCTCCTCCACCGCGGCCAGGCGCAGCGGGTCGGCATCGATGCCGTCGCCGTACGCGGCGAGTTCCTGCGCCACGTCGCCGAGGAGGATGCCGACCTCGGTGAGCCGGTCGGCGAGCCCGGCGAGCGCCGGGTCGTGGGCCCGTACAGCCGCCAGGGCGCGCTGTGCGCCCGCGACGAGGGTGCCGGCGTCGATCGCCTCGGGATCCGCCGGGTCGCCCGCGAGCGCGGCGTGTGCGGCGGCGGAGGCGGCGGCCAGGGCCTCGGCGTGGCCGAGCCGTTCGGCCTCCGCGGCCAGCTCGACGTCCTCACCGGAGCGCGGCTCGGCGGCGGAGACCTCCTCGAGGCCGAAGCGCAGCAGATCCGCCTCCTGCAACCGCTCACGTGCCCGGGTGGTGATCTCGTCCAGCTCGGCGCTGACGGCGCGCAGCCTGCGGTACGCGGCCGAGTACGCGGCCAGCGGCGCGGCGACCGCGTCGCCCGCGTACCGGTCGAGGGCCTGCCGCTGCCGCGCGGGCTTCAGCAGCCCCTGCTGGTCGGTCTGGCCGTGCACGGCCACCAGGTCCTCGGCCAGCTCGCCGAGGAGCCCCACGGGGACGCCCCGGCCGCCCAGGTGCGCCCGGGAGCGGCCTTCGGCCGAGACCGTACGGCTGATGAGCAGGGCGCCGTCGTCCAGCTCGGCACCGGCGTCCTCGGCCCGTACCGCGGCGGGCGAGCCGTCAGCCACGGCGACCCGGCCCTCCACGACGGCGGACTTGGCGCCGATGCGTACGAGCGCGGCGTCCGCGCGCCCGCCGAGCAGCAGCCCGAGGCTGGTGACGACCATGGTCTTGCCGGCGCCGGTCTCGCCCGTCACGGCCGTGAAGCCGGGGGACAGCTCGACGACCGCGTCGTCGATGACGCCCAGGGACTGGATCCGCATCTCCTCCAACACGGTACGACCATACGAGGTTCCGGCCCCGCGTCGCGAGGGGCGTCTTGATCAGCGGCCGGCCCGCACCGCGGCCAGGGGTGCCACCGGGCCGCCGCACCGGACGCACGGACCGCGCGTGGGACGGGCCGTGCGTCAGTTCGGCGCCCCGCGCCAGCCCGCCACCGGCAGCGCGAACTTGGCCACCAGCCGGTCCGTGAACGAGGCGTGGTGCAGCCGCGCCAGCCGCACCGGCACCGCGCCGCGGCGCACCTCGACGCGCGCCCCGGACGGCAAGTCGACGGTGCGGCGGCCGTCGCACCACAGCACGCCGTGCTGGTTCGTCGGCTGCACCTCCACCGCAAGGACCGAGTCCGGGGACGTCACAAGCGGCTTGGCGAACAGCGCGTGCGCGCTGATGGGGACCATCAGCAGCGCCTCCACCTCGGGCCAGACGACGGGCCCGCCGGCCGAGAAGGCGTACGCGGTCGAACCCGTCGGCGTCGCACAGACCACGCCGTCGCAGCCGAAGCGGGAGACGGGCCGGCCGTCGACCTCGGTGACGACTTCGAGCATCCGCTCGCGCGCGGCCTTCTCGACGGACGCCTCGTTGAGCGCCCAGTCCTCGTGCACGGTCCGGCCCTCGTTGCGGACGAGGACGTCGAGCGTCATCCGCTCCTCGACCTCGTACTCCTTCGTCACCACGCGGTCCACGACCTTGTCGAGGTCGTCCCGCTCGGCCTCGGCGAGAAAGCCGACGCGGCCGAGGTTGACGCCGAGCATCGGCACGCCGGACTTGCGGGCGAACGCGGCGCCCCGCAACAGCGTGCCGTCGCCGCCCAGCACGATCAGCAGTTCGCAGTCGTCCATCACGCCGGGGCCCGCATCCACCAGCTCCGCCTCCGGCGGCAGCGGCAGGTCGGCCGCCTCACCGGCGAGCACGCGCACGCCGACGCCGGAGCGCAGCAGTCCGCGAACGACCAGCTCGGCGCTGCGGATCGCCGCCGGCCGGCCCGTATGGGCAAGCAGGAACACGGTGCGGTCTGTCATCGGGGCCCCTCCGCCACGGCACGTGCCACGTCCGCCGGGTCCAGCGCGGGCGCACCGGCGCGCAGCCACAGAAAATATTCGACGTTTCCCTTCGGCCCGGGCAACGGACTTGCCGTCACGCCGAGCACGCCGAGCCCGAGGGCCGCCCCCTGCCCGGCGACGTTGCGCACGGCCTCGGCGCGCAGCTCCGCGCTGCGCACCACGCCGCCGCTGCCCAGGCGCTCCTTGCCGACCTCGAACTGCGGCTTGACCATGAGCACGAGGTCCGCGTCGGGCGCCGCGCAGCGCACCAGCGCGGGCAGTACGAGCCCGAGCGGGATGAACGACAGGTCGCCGACCACGAGTTCGGCGGGCACGCCGTCGAGGTGGTCGAGCGTCAGCTCGCGGACGTTCGTACGGTCCCGGACGGTGACCCGCTCGTCGCTCTGCAGCTTCCAGGCGAGCTGCCCGTAGCCCACGTCCACGGCGACGACGTGCGCGGCGCCGGCGCGCAGCAGCACGTCGGTGAAGCCGCCGGTGGAGGCGCCGGCATCGAGGGCGCGCCGGCCGGCGACGCGCAGCCCTCGGGGCTCGAACGCCGCGAGCGCGCCGGCGAGCTTGTGGCCGCCGCGGGAGACGTAGTCGGGATCGTCGTCGTCGGGGACGACGACGACGGCGGCGGACGTCTCGACCTGGGTGGCGGGCTTGCTGGCGACCAGGCCGCCGACGGTGACGCGGCCGGCGGCGATAAGGCGCCCGGCGTGCTCGCGCGAGCGGGCCAGCTCACGGCTGACCAGCTCGGCGTCGAGCCGGCGCCGCCGGCCACCGCTCACGGGGTCCCCGGCCGGTACGCGGACGGGTGGGTCCCGGGGCGGACCGGCGCGTGGCCGTAGGGCGCGGGGGGCGGCGGGGGCCCGGGCGGTCCTGGGCGGGCGTGCCCCGGACCGTACGGCGCGGGGCCGGGGTGCCCGGGGCGCGGACTCCCGGGTACGGGGCCGGGGTGCACAGGCGCGGGGCCGGGGTGCGCGGGCGGGGGCGGGCCCTGGGTGCGGTCCAGCTCCTCCAGCACCTCGCGCATCCGGCCGTGGGCGTCCTCGTAGACCTCCAGGTGGCTGCCGGTCGGCAGTTCGTCGGCGTCGGCGAGGCGGTCGAGCGCGGCATCGACGTCGGCGTTGCCGGTGGGCGTGCGCCCGACGCCGAGCGGCCCGGGCCCGGCCTCGGCCGCCTCGGGCTCCGGTTCCGGTCCCGGCCCGGACCCGGGCTCCGGCACGGCCTCGGATTCCGGCAGGATCTCGGGCTCCGCTGCGGGCATCGGCGTCGGCTCGCTCATGCAACAGACCGTACCCCGAACCACCGTCAGGACCCCGGTCAGACCCAGCCGCCCGCCACCGCCCGCGCCGTACGCGCCGCCGTGACGACCGGCGACGTGCCGGCCTCCGGTCCGGCCGGCACCCGGCACGTGAGCCCGAAGACACGCTCGGCCGCCTCCGCGGCCCCTCACCGCCGGTGCCCGTCGCGCACGGCGCTCAGACACGCGGCGCTCAGACGCGCGGCGCAGCGCTCGGCGTGGCCGCGGGAACGCTCACAGACCAAGGCGGGCCAGCGCCTTTCCCGGGTCGAGGTCGCAAATGCCCTCCCCCGCGTACGTCCACGCCGCCGCGCACAACGCCCGCAGCCCGTCGAGCGGTTCCCCCTGGCCGTCGAGCCGCAGCTCCGGCTCCGTACCGTCCACGGACGCGCTCCAGCCGCCGCACCTCGCGACGGCGTCCGCACCCTCACCCGCGCCGCCCACCGCCACCTCCGGCTGCGCACCGGACAGTCCGCGCAGATCCGCCGCCACGTACGCCGGCCGGTGCCGCGGCCCCGCCGCCAGCAGCTCCACAGCGCCGGTCACGCCGGTCAGCACCAGCAGCGCGTCGACATCGCCGTTGTACGCGCCCTCGATGTCGGTGTCGAGCCGGTCGCCCACGACCAGTGGCCGCCGCGCCCCCGTCCTGGTGATCGTCTCCCGGTGCATCGGCGGCTGCGGCTTGCCCGCCACCCGCGGCTCGGCGCCGGTGACCAGCCGCACCACCGCCAGCGCCGCCCCGTTGCCCGGGGCGATGCCCCGGGGCGTCGGAACCGTCAGGTCGGCGTTCGACGCGAACCACGGCACACCGCGCTGCACCGCGAACGCCGCCTCCATCAGCCGCCCCCACGGCATCCCCGGCCCGCCGTGCCCCTGCACGACGGCCGCCGGATCGTCGTCCGCCGACTCCACGATCCGCAGCCCGCGCTCCCGCAGCGGCCCGTACAGCCCCTCCCCGCCGACCGCCAGCACCCGCGCCCCCGGCGGCACCTCCTCGGCCACCAGCCGCGCCACGGCCTGCGCCGACGTGATCACGTCGGCCGGCTCCGCGGCCACGCCCATCCCGGTCAACTGCGCGGCGACGACGGCCGCGGGGCGGGAGGCGTTGTTCGTGACGTATGCGAGCCGCATGCCGCGGGCCCGGGCGCCGCCCAGCGCGTCAGCGGCGTGCTCAACGGCCGCGCCACCGACGTAGACGACGCCGTCGAGGTCCAGCAGCGCCGTGTCATACGCCGTGCACAACGGCTCCGCGCAGGCGTCGGTGCGAGTCCTGACGGGCTGGCTGCTCACGGCGGCGGCTCCTTGGACGGGCGATATCCACGCCTCGATCATCGCGCATGGGCCGCGGCGCATACGATCCGGTCCATGCAGCGTTCACCCGGACTCGACCTCCGCCCCTTCCGCGGGCTGCGCTACGCGCCGTCCCGGGTGCGCAGCCTCGCCGCCGTCACCTCCCCGCCGTACGACGTCGTCGTCCGGCCCGACGGGCTGCACCACCTGGAGACCGCCGACCCCCACAACATCGTCCGCCTCATCCTCCCCCAGGCCGACGACCCGGCCGCCCGCCACCGCCTCGCCGCCGACACCCTGCGCCGGTGGCGCGCGGAGGGCGTGCTCGTACCGGACCCGCAGCCCGCGCTCTACGTGTACGAACAGCGCAAGGGCGAGCTGCTCCAGCGGGGCGTCATCGGGCTGCTGGCGCTGAGCGAGCCCGCGGAAGGCGTGGTGCTGCCGCACGAGGACGTGATGGACGAGATCGTCGCCGACCGCGCCGGCCTGATGCGGGAGACCGCCGCCAACCCCGAGCCGCTGCTGCTGTCGTACCGCAGCGACGGCACGGTCACCGGCACGGCGGCCGTCGTCGAGCGCGCCTCGGCGCGCACCCCGATGCTGGCCACGACGACGGAAGACGGCTTCGCCCACCGGCTGTGGGCGCTGACGGACGCGGAGGAGATCGCCACCGTACGCGCGGACCTGGCCCGCCGGCAGGCGCTCATCGCGGACGGCCACCACCGCTGGGCGACGTACCTGCGGCTACGGGCCGAACAGCGCGCGGCGACAGGCGAGTCGGGACCGTGGGGCCGGGGCCTGGTCCTGCTGGTCGACACGGCCCGCCACCCGCTCGTCGTCCGCGGCATCCACCGCGTCCTGCGCACCCTGCCGCCCGCCGACGCGCTGCGCCTCCTCGGCGACGGCGCCCGCGTCCGGCGGCTCGGCGAACGGCTGCCCGCGGCGCTGAAGACGCTCGAAGAGACGGAGGGCAACGCGTTCCTCCTGGCGGGCGGGGACGGCCTGCACCTGGTCGACCGCCCGGACCCGGACCTGCTGGCCCGTACGGTACGCACCGACCGCCCGGAGGCGTGGCGCACCCTGGACGCCACGGTGCTCCACGCCACGCTCATCGAGCACGTCTGGCAACTCCCCGACGACCCGGGGCACATCGGCTACGTCCACGATCCCGGGGCCGCCGCCGCCCAGGCGGTGCGCCTGGGCGGGACGGCGGTGCTGATGAAGCCGGTGGCGGAGGATGTCGTACGGGAACTTGCGCGGGACGGGGTGACGATGCCGCGCAAGTCCACGTCGTTCGGCCCGAAGCCCGCCACGGGGCTGGTGCTGCGGGCGCTGGACCTGGAGTGAGTCAGGGGCGGGAGTCGTCCTCACCGTCGGCCGGATCATCCTCGTCGGTGAAGTCGCCGTCCCCCGCCTCGGGCACGTCGGCCGCCTCGCGCGGGAAAGCCTCAGACTCCTCCCCGCCGTCCTCGGCATCGGGATCGAGCGCGTCGGTGAACTCGATGCCGTCCAGCTCGGCCAGCCGGTCGGAGGCGTCCGTCAGCCCGTCGTGGTCGGCCTCGACGGCCTTCGCGAACCATTCCCGCGCCTCCTCCTCGCGGCCGACCTCCAGCAGCACGTCGGCGTACGCGTAACGCAGCCGCGCGGTCCACGGGTGCACACCGGTCGACGCCAGCTCCGGGCTCTGCAGGGTGACGACGGCGGCGTCGGCCTGCCCCAGGTCGCGCCGCGCCCCGGCGGCCACGAGCCGCATCTCCACCTGCCCGGCCTTGTCCAGCCGCTGCACCTCCGGCTCACCGGCCATCGCCAGCGCCCGCTCCGGCCGCCCCATACCGCGCTCGCAGTCGGCCATCACCGGCCAGAGGTCGGGCCGCCCGCTCATGCGCCGCGCAGCCCGGAACTCGGCCAGCGCCTCCTGGTACCGCCCCGTGTGGTACGCCGCGAAGCCGGCGGCCTCCCGCACGGCACCGACACGGGAGGCGAGCCGCAGCGCCACCTTGGCGTGCTCGTACGCCCGGGGGGCGTCCTCGTCGAGCAGCCTGGCGACCATGACCAGGTTCTTGGCAACGTCATCGGCAAGCGTCTTGGGCAGGCTCTGCAACTCCTGCCGTACAGCCTTGTCGACCTCCTGCCCGGTGACGTCGTCGGGGATGGACAACCGCCGCACAGGCGCCCGCTCCCCCTCACGCCGCGGCCCCCGCGCCCGGTCATCCCGCCGCTCAAACCGCGCCCCACGCCCGTAGCCGTCACGCCGTTGGCCACGGGAGCGGTCGTCGTCACGACGGAAGTCGCGGCGAGGCCGGTCGTCGTCACGACGGGGCCCACGCCCCCGATCGTCATCACGCCGGAAATCCCGACGCGGACGGTCGTCACCCCGACCGAAATCACGACGGGGTCCGCGGGGGCGATCGTCGTCGCGACGGAAGCCACCACGAGACCGGTCGTCGTCACGACGGGGCCCACGCCCCCGGTCATCATCACGCCGGAAATCCCGACGCGGACGGTCATCGCCCCGACCGAATTCACGACGAGGCCGGTCGTCGTCACGACGGGGCCCACGCCCCCGGTCATCATCACGCCGGAAATCCCGACGCGGACGGTCATCGCCCCGACCGAATTCACGACGAGGCCGGTCGTCCTCACGCCGGAAGTCGCGACGCGGACGGTCGTCACCACTGCGGAAGTCACGACGGGGCCGGTCGTCATCACGGCGGAAATCCCGACGCGGCCGATCCTCCCCACGGCCGAAGTCCCGCCGCGACCGGTCGTCATCGCGTCGGAAACCCCGCGCCCGGTCGTCTCCACGGCGGTCGTCGTCACGCCGCGGCCCGCGCGGCCGGTCATCGTCCCGGCGGAAGTCACGCCGGGGCCCGTCGCGACGAGGACCGCGCGCCCGGTCTTCGTCACGCCACGTCCCACCACGGGGCCGGTCGCCGTCAGCGCGAAAATCACGACGCGGACGGTCATCCTGCCGCCGCGGCCCACGCCCCTGCCGATCCCCGTCCCCACGACGCGGCCCCCCGCGCCGCACGTCATCCCGGCGATCGAAGCCACGCCCGTCACCGTCACGACGCCGGCCGCGGCCGTCACGGTCCTCGTCACGCCGGTCGGGCTCGTTGGTGGTCATCACTACGCTCCTCTTACTCCGGTAGCACCGGAACGACAAACAAAAAGGACCTGTGGTCCCAGCGCTCACGCTGGGACCACAGGTCCTCAATAATTGTTCGGCGGTGACCTACTCTCCCACACGGTCCCCCATGCAGTACCATCGGCGCGGTCGGGCTTAGCTTCCGGGTTCGGAATGAGACCGGGCGTTTCCCCAACGCTATGACCACCGAAACCCTCAATGGGTCAGCGAACAAGCACACTCTTCAATTAAGTGAACAAACTCCAGCTAACCCAGCAGCAATGGATTGCTGTCTGGGAGCCGCACAGTGGACGCAAGCAGCTATGGACAAGCCCTCGGCCTATTAGTACCGGTCACCTCCACCCCTCACAGGGCTTCCAGATCCGGCCTATCAACCCCGTCGTCTACAGGGGGCCTTAACCCCACAAAAGGGGGTGGGAGTCCTCATCTCGAAGCAGGCTTCCCGCTTAGATGCTTTCAGCGGTTATCCCTCCCGAACGTAGCCAACCAGCCATGCCCTTGGCAGAACAACTGGCACACCAGAGGTCCGTCCGTCCCGGTCCTCTCGTACTAGGGACAGCCCTTCTCAAGACTCCTACGCGCGCAGCGGATAGGGACCGAACTGTCTCACGACGTTCTAAACCCAGCTCGCGTGCCGCTTTAATGGGCGAACAGCCCAACCCTTGGGACCGACTCCAGCCCCAGGATGCGACGAGCCGACATCGAGGTGCCAAACCATCCCGTCGATATGGACTCTTGGGGAAGATCAGCCTGTTATCCCCGGGGTACCTTTTATCCGTTGAGCGACGGCGCTCCCACAAGCCACCGCCGGATCACTAGTCCCTGCTTTCGCACCTGCTCGACCCGTCAGTCTCGCAGTCAAGCTCCCTTGTGCACTTACACTCACCACCTGATGACCAACCAGGCTGAGGGAACCTTTGGGCGCCTCCGTTACCCTTTAGGAGGCAACCGCCCCAGTTAAACTACCCACCAGACACTGTCCCCGATCCGGATCACGGACCCAGGTTAGACATCCAACACGACCAGAGTGGTATTTCAACGACGACTCCACAACCACTGGCGTGGCCGCTTCACAGTCTCCCACCTATCCTACACAAGCCGAACCGAACACCAATATCAAGCTNTAGTAAAGGTCCCGGGGTCTTTCCGTCCTGCTGCGCGAAACGAGCATCTTTACTCGTAATGCAATTTCACCGGGCCTATGGTTGAGACAGTCGAGAAGTCGTTACGCCATTCGTGCAGGTCGGAACTTACCCGACAAGGAATTTCGCTACCTTAGGATGGTTATAGTTACCACCGCCGTTTACTGGC
>NZ_JCANSZ010000041.1:0-67738 GCF_059570535.1 Streptomyces sp. CNP082 | reverse complement strand
GACCGCAGCACGGTCCGCCGCCCGCTCACGACGCCGACCCGGTAGCCGGTGAGCCCCACCGCGACCAGCCCCGGCTCCGCCATCCGGAGCGCCGTCACCAGCACGCCGGCGCCGCACGCCAGCGCCAGCGCGGCACCCGGCAACCGACGCCACAACCCCACGCCGACGGCGGCAAGCAGCGCCGCGACAGGCACGACCGGGCCCCACGCCTCGTCCAGCCCCCGGCCCAGCACGCCGGCACCCATCAGCAACCCCAGCGCGACGTCGGCAACCCACCCCGGCACACGCCTCCCCACCCGCGCCCACCTGCCCACCCGCGCCTCCACCCACTTCACGCTTCCACGCTAGGAAGCAACCCCAGCCAGCACGTCCCCCCACAGAGGGAGCCGGAACGTACCACCACAGGAGGAGCGACCCTGTCCGGCGGCGCCTGCATATACCCGCCTCGGCCCACCAGCGAGCGCATGCGCGGGCCCGGCGCATCACGCGGTCATGTGGGCGAGGGCATTACTCTTCGGTCTGCCGAGCTGCCTTGATGATGCCCTGCACGGCTCTGTCGATTCGGGCAGCCGCCAGATGCGGGTCGGGCTGTCCGGCATCGAGCCAGCCGATGACGGCCTCCGTGGTGAATACGGGAATCACCTGCGCTGCCCAGTCCAACCAGGGACCCGCCGGGATGCGTTGGGCGAGATTGCGCTGGGCAATCTCGGCCGAGGCGGCGGTGATGGTGTCAACGAGGTCGCGGAACTCGGGTTCCCGGACTGCGTAGCGGAAGAGCAGCCGGAAGCCGTCGGGGTCGGCCGAGGCGGCGCGCAGAAGAGCGGGGATCGACTCGTCATCGAAGTTGTCGCTGCCCACCGAGCCGGCGAGTTGCGTGCAGGCACGATCGAGGGCCGCACGGTACATGTCCGCCTTGGACTCGAAGTGCCGGTAGAGCATCACGCGGGTGATGTCCGCTTCGCCCGCGACGTCGTCGAGGCTGGTGGCGGCGAACCCGGCGCGGGCGAATGCCCGGGTCGCCGCGCCGAGGATCTGCTCCCGCCGTTCGTCCCGCCGCATCCGCCTGACCGGCTCGGATCTGCGGGAGTTCGCCTGCTCTGGTGCCACCCGGCCACCCTCCTTCTTGTTTGACATTCGAGTATACAAGTAGCTTTGTACAAGACAGCGTATACAAAGTGCATCCCAACGGAGGCGACATGGCCGTCCAGCTGCCCTTCGAGCAATCGGGCCCCTTGCAAGTGCCGCCGGTGCTGCGCACCTTGCAGAGCCGGGGCATCATCCACCGGATCCGTACCCGGGTCGGCGACGATGCCTGGCTGGTCACGGGTTACGAAGAGGTACGCCGCCTCCTCGCCGACAGCCGGCTCGGCCGGTCGCACCCCGACCCGGACAGCGCCGCGCGCTCGGGCGAGTCGGCTCTGTTCGGCGGGCCGCTGGGCAACTACGACACCGAAAAGGCTGATCACGCGCGGATGCGGGCACTGCTTCAGCCGCACTTCACACCTGGCCGCATGCGCGCATTCCGCGGGCGGGTGGAGACGCTGACCGCCCAGCTCCTGGACGGTCTTGCAGAGCAGGGGCCGCCGGTCGACCTCAACGCCGCGCTCGCCCTTCCGCTGCCGATCCTGGTGATCTGCGAGCTGCTCGGCGTGCCGTACGACGAGCGCACCCAGTTCCGCACGTGGACACAGGCCGCCGCCGACGTACTCGACAGGGCACACTCGGAGCAGGGGCTGGCGGACCTCTTCACCTACGGACAGGAACTGGTGGCCCGCAAGCGCCACCAGCCCGGCGACGATGTGATCTCCAGGCTCTGCGCGACAGACGGGGTCGGAGACGACGAGATCGCCATGCTCTCGATGGCGCTGCTGTTCGCCGGCCACGAGACCACCGTCGTCCAGATCGGCCTCGGGGCGCTGCTCCTGCTGACCAGTCCGGACCAGTGGCAGGCGCTCCTGGGGGACCCCCGTCTGATTCCCAGGGCGGTTGAGGAGATCCTGCGCGCCCCGGGCAAGGGCGGCGGAGGCATCCCGCGCTACGCCCGCACCGAGATCGAGATCGGCGGCGTCACCGTCCAAGCCGGGGACCTGGTCATGCTGGACAACGGCGCCGCCAATCACGACGGGGCCGTCATCAGCGACCCCGACCGTTTCGACGTCACCCGGCGGGAGAATTCGCATCTCACCTTCGGGCACGGCCTGCGCTACTGCATCGGCGCACCCCTGGCCCGTATGGAGCTGCAGGTCGCCTTCGCGCAGCTCATTCCGCGTTTCCCGCGGATGCAACTGGCCGTGCCGGCAGAGGAACTACACGTCCGCGGCGACGTACTGACGGGGGGACTCGTCCAGCTTCCGGTCACCTGGTGACACCGCCGGCGTGCGAGGCGGCTCGCTTCGGAGTGCACCGGACGTGCCCGGCCGGTCAACGCGCGGGGTGTTCGGTGATCCAGCGGGCGGCGAGGAGTCCGGAGGCGGCGGTGAGGACGGCGGCGGCTACGGCGGTGGCGTTGAGGCCGAAGGCGTCGGCGAGGATGCCGGCGACGAGGGCGCCGGCGGCGTAGCCGATGTCGCGCCAGAACCGGTAGGTGCCCAGTGCGTTGGCCCGCCAGGCGGGGTGGGCGTGGTCGGAGACGGAGGCGATGAGGGCCGGGTAGACCATGGCGGTGCCAAGGCCGAGTGCGACGGCGGACAGGATTCCGGCGAGCAGGGGGCGCTCCAGTAGGGCAAGGGCGAGGACGAAGCCGGCGGCCTGGACGAGCATGCCGTAGACGATGAGCGGTTTGCGGCCGATGCGGTCGGCGAGGTGGCCGGTGGGGATCTGCCCGAGTCCCCACAGGATCGGGTAGAGGCCCTTGATCAGGCCGACCGCGGCGAGGCCGAGGCCGTGGTTGGTGAACAGGAGCGGGAAGACGCCCCAGGTGAGGCCGTCGTTGAGGTTGTTGATCAGACCGGCCTGGCTGGCGCCGCGCAGGGAGCGGTCGCGCCAGGAGGTGCGGGCGAACGTCACCTTCAGACCGGTGTCCTCGTCGTTGGGCAAGGGCTTGGTGTGGTGGGCCAGTTCCAGGGCGACGTGGGCGGCGGTGTCGCGGACGACCAAGGCCAGGGCGAGGCCCGCGACGACGAAGACGACGCCGATGAGCTCGGGGACGGGGCGCAGGCCGTACGAGGTGGCGAGGTAGCCGGTGAGCAGGGCGGTGACGCCGACCGCGGTGTAGCCGGCCGCCTCGTTCAGGCCGGTGGCGAGTCCTCGGTGGGAGGGGCCGACGAGGTCGATCTTCATGTTGACGGTCATCGACCAGGTCAGGCCCTGGTTCAGGCCGAGCAGGACGTTGGCGGCGACGATCCAGTCCCAGGACGGTGCGTAGGCGAGGGCGAAGGGGACGGGGATGCCGAGCAGCCAGCCGGCCACCAGCAGTTGCTTGCGGCGGAAGCGGGCGGTGAGCGCGCCGGCAGCGAGGTTGGTGAACGCCTTGGTGAGGCCGAAGGCGATGATGAAGGAGAAGATGGCGAGGTCGCTGGTCAAGCCGAAGGTCTCGGAGCCGATGAGCGGGACGGTGGTGCGTTCCAGGCCGACCAGTCCGCCGACGCAGATGTTGACGATGACCAGCAGCGTGAACTGCAGCAAGTTCTCCCGCAGGCCGAGCCGTACGGGCCGCCCGGCGGCATCGGTGGCAGTGGCGGCGGTGGGCGTGGTGTTCACCCGCGGTGGCCCTCCGTGCCCTGGGCGAGCTGCTGGCCGTGGGCGGCGGTGTAGTCGGCCGGTCCGCCGTCGAGGACGGCGATGTCGGTGTGGCCGGCGCGTTCCAGGAGGCTGGCGGCGGTCATGGCGCGCTCGCCGTGCCCGCAGGCCACGACCGGTCCGGCCGGCGCGTCGGCGGCATGTTCGGTCAGGGCGCCCAGCTCGATATGCACCGCGCCGGGGACGTGCCCGGCGGTGAACTCGGCTTCCTGCCGGACGTCGACGTAGGGGCGGCCAGCGGCGCGGCCGGCGCTGAGGAACGCGGTGCCGGCCTGGGTGTTGCCGTCGGCGAGCCAGGCGGCCATGCCGCCGGCGAGCCGGCCGGCGAGGCGCTCGTAGCCGATCTTGTACGCCTGCCAGACGATCTCGCTCACGTCCTGGTCGTCGTTGACGACGAAGGCGAGTGGCGCGGTGTCGGGCAGGAGCCAGCCGAGCCAGGTGGCGAACTGGCCGCGCAGCGGAATCGACAGCGAGTCGGGGATGTGGCCGGCGGCGTAGTCGGCGGCCGGGCGCACGTCGACGACATGGCCGCCATCGGCGGCCACCAGCGTCCGGATCTGCTGTGCGGAGAGGGCGGGCAGCGCAAGCTGGGCGGGCAGCGGGGCCGGGCCGCGCCGGTTGATCTCGCCGAGGAGGTCGAAGTACGTCGGGTAGGTGCCCAGGCTCGCCATGAGCTGGGCCGCGAAGGTGTCCTCATCGGGCGCGGCGAGCAGCGGGTTGGCCCGCTTCTGGGCGCCGATGGTGGTGGTGCGCTCGGTGCCGGGCGGGGCGGAGCAGAAGGAGCCGGCGCCGTGCGTGGGCCACACCGCGGTCTCGTCCGGCAGCTCGGCCAGCCGCTGCAATGACCGGTACTGGGCACGGGCGAGTTCCTCGGTGCGCTCGGCTCCGAGGAGGTCGGTGCGGGCGGCGGAGTTCACGATCAGGGACCCGCCGGTGAACACCCCGAGCTGGTGAGAGCCGTCCAGCAGCAGGAAGGACAGGTGCTCGTCGGTGTGCCCGGGGGTGGCCAGGGCCCGCAGGGCGAGCCCGCCGAGGTCGACCTCGTCGCCGTCGGCCAGCGGCTGGTGCGCGAAGGCCCGGCGGCCTGCCGCGGAGGCCAGGATCGTGGCGCCGGTGTCGTGGCCGAGCTGGACGGCGCCGGAGAGGAAGTCGGCGTGCAGATGCGTGTCCGCGGCGAACGCGATGCGCAACCCGCGCCGCTCGGCTGCCGCCCGCAAAGCGCGCAGGTCTCGGCTGGCGTCCATGGCCAGGGCGCGTCCGTCGCCGAGGTCGAGCAGGTAGGCGCTGTTGCCCAGTCCTTCGTCGACCAGCGGAACGAGGTGATCGTCTACGAAGCCCACGGCGTCCTCCAAGAGCTCAAAGGGGAGTGTGGTCACACCCACCGGACTCAATTACAATGATCCATGGATTTATGGAGGATGTCATGCCCGAGAAGGCGAAGAGCACGACGAAGGCGCGGCTGTACGACGCCTTCGCGGCCAGCGGTAAGGCGCTGGCCAGCGGAAAGCGCCTGGAGCTGCTGGATCTGCTGGCCCAGGGCGAGCGCACCGTCGACGCGCTGGCGAAGGCGGCCGGGCTGAACCTGACCACCGCCTCAGCGCACCTGCAGACCCTCAAGCAGGCCGGTTTCGTCGCCACCCGCCGCGAGGGTGTGCGCATCCATTACCGGCTCGCCGGCGACGACGTCGCCCGGCTGTTCGCGCTGCTGCGCAAGGTCGCCGACCGCCACCAGGCCGCCGTGCCCGCCGCACGCGACGCCTACCTCGGCCAGGACGCCCCCGCCGGGCTCAGCCGCGAGGAACTGCGGGTCCGGATCGCCGCCGGGGACGTCGTCGTCCTCGACGTGCGGCCGGTGGAGGAGTACCGGGCCGGGCACATTCCCGCCGCCCTCTCCATCCCGGTCGACGAGCTGGCCGGCCGGATCAACGAGCTGCCCGAGGACCTGGAGATCGTCGTCTACTGCCGCGGCGAGTACTGCGTCCTGGCCTACGACGCCGTACGGCTCCTGACCGACCGGGGCCGCCGCGCGATCCGACTCCACGACGGCATGCTTGAGTGGCGGCTGTCGGAGCTGCCCACCGACGCCTCGGACCTGACGTGACCGCCGGCCTCGGACCTGACGTGACCGCCCCGGGCCGCGGCCTCCCGCCGCACCCGGCACTGGCCGGCGGACCGGTCTGCCTGGACTGCAACGCGACCACCCCGGTCGACCCGCACGTCGCCGAGGCGATGTGGCCGCACCTGACGTGCTCACCGACCGCAACGGGCTCGTCGAGCCGGCCGCCCTTGCCACGGCCTTCAGCGGGGACACGCTACGGCGTCGGTGATGGCGGCGAACAACGAGACCGGCGCCCTCGTCGAGCAGTCAAGGCTTCAACCGGTCGGTGATGCAGTCGGCATATGCAGGAAACACGCCGGGGAGAGGCTCCTCTCGCACGCCGGTTCCCCACCCCCACAGGGCCGGATCGTTCCACGAACACGTGGCCGCCGGTTCCCGTAGGCGGTCGCGGGCAAGGAGGAGACTTTGGCCGGCTCAGCAACCCGCCGGGACTTCCTGCGCTCCGTCGGTGCCGCGGGCGGCGCCGGAGCGCTGTACTCCACGATGAGCGCGCTCGGCCTGGCCCCCGTGGCCGAGGCCGCCGCGACCGAGTTCCGCCCGCCGCAGCGCAGCGACTTCACCCTCTCCGGCCGGGCCGCGGGCTCGGTGATCGTGCTCGGCGCCGGCATCGCGGGCCTGGTCACCGCGTACGAGCTGGGCAAGGCCGGCTATGACGTACGGATCCTGGAGGCCCGGAATCGGCCGGGCGGCCGCAACTGGACCGTTCGCGGCGGCACCACCGAGACCGACCTCGACGGCCGGACCCAGCGCGCGACGTTCTCCCAGGGCCAGTACATGAACGCCGGCCCGGCCCGGCTGCCGCAGTCGCACGTCACGCTGGAGTACTGCCGCGAACTGGGCGTGGAGCTGGAGGTCTTCACCAACCAGAACGCGAACGCCTACATCTACCACGAGAAATCCGCGGGCTCACTCGCCGGCAAACCGGTGCGCTGGCGCACCGCCAAGGCCGACGTCTACGGCTACGTCTCCGAGTTGCTGGCCACCGCCACCGACCAAGGGGCCCTGGACAGGGAGCTGACCGCCGACGACAAGGAACGGCTACTGGCGTTCCTGGAGGAGTTCGGCGAGATAGGCGGGCGCGCGGACGGGTGGGCATACTCGGGCAGCGACCGCCGCGGCTACTCCGTCGAGCCCGGCGCCGGCATGGAGTCGGGCACCGTGCTCGCCCCTGTCCCCTCCCTCTCGGACGTCTTCGCCAGCGGCATCGGCCACCGCCTCACCTTCGAGTTCGGCTACGACCAGGCCATGTTGATGTTCCAGCCGAAGGGCGGCATGGACCGGATACCGTACGCGCTGGCCAAGGCCGTCGGCCGCGAGCGGATCAGCTACGGCGCCGAGGCCACCGCCGTCACCGACCGCCCCGACGGCGCGGAGGTCACCTGGCGGGACGCCCGCGGCCGTCACCACACCGAGCGCGCCGACTTCGTCGTCTCCACGATCCCGCCGATGATCGCCGCCCGGCTCGACCACAACCTGGGCGCCGACGTCACCGCCGCGCTCAGGACCCCCTCCCCCGTCCCCGTGGGCAAGATCGGCCTGGAGTACCGCCGCCGCTGGTGGGAGACCGACGAGCACGTCTACGGCGGCATCACCCCGACCGACACCGACCTGGCCACCATCTGGTACCCCTCGTACGGCTATCACGGCCGGCGGGGCACGCTCATCGGCTACTACAACTTCGGCGCGGACGCCCTCGCCTACGGCCGGCTGACGCACGCCGAACGCGAGGCGCGGGCAGTGAGTCAGGGCATGAGAATCCACGGCGAGAAGTACCGCACCGAACTCGCCGCCTCCTTCAGCGTCGCCTGGCACCGCACCCCCTTCACCGAGGGCGGATGGGTCGGCTGGGAGTCGCAGACCGGCCCCGCGTACCGGCGGCTGCTCGAACCCTCCGGCCACGTGTACTTCGCCGGCGACTGGCTCAGCCACGCCATCGCCTGGCAGCACGGGGCCATCACCTCGGCCCGCAAGGTCGTCACCGAACTGCACGAGAGGGTGATGCAGGGATGAGCGCACCGAAGCGACGCGCCGTGCTGCTGACCGCCGCCGGCGCCGGCGGCGCGCTGCTGACCTCCGCCACCGCCTTCGCGGTCGCGCGCGGCTGGCGGCCGGGGCCGGGCCAGGTCAAGGTCATGCTGCCGGCCGGGCAGAGCAACCCGGCCATCGCCACCGGCGTGGCGACCGGTGAGTCCGTCGCGCTCTACACCAGCAGCGGCCTCGGCCCCGACGCGCTCAACCCGGCCGCTCCGGCGGACGCGCCGGAGCGCTGGACGGACCCGTCGATGACCGAGGGCGCCGAGGGCGTCACGGTGACCGAGGCGCAGGCGCTGCTGGTGCTGCGCAAGATCTCCGACAACCTTGCCGTGGCCGGGCTGTCTCCGGCCGACGTCATCACGATGAAGTGCTATCTGATGAAGCCGCCGGGCGCCGAACTCGCCGACTACGCCGGCTGGAACCGCGCGTACCGGCAGTTCTACGCCAACGTCGACCTGGCCTCGGGCGAAACGGTCCCGGTGCCGATGGGCACCTCGGCACCGCAGCCGCCGATCCTCGCCAACAGGGCCCGCCCGGCCCGCGCGACCATGGAAGTCGCCTCTCTCGCCGTGCCGGGCTGGCTGGTCGAGGTCGAGGTGACGGCGGCCTATCGCAGGAAGTGAGGGGGGCGGAGAAGGGAGACGGCGTGGGACCGGCGCAACCGGTCCCACGCCGTTGAGCCGCGGACCCGGCGTTCTGCCCCGACGCTGGTGACCGGACCGGCTGACCGCACGGTGGACGCGCTCCATCGTGGGCATGCTCCCTCCGTGCCACTCGCGTGCCATAAGCCGAGGGTGGGGGCGGGTTTGCGCTCGGTGTCACGCCTGCGTCCGCGTGGTGAAAGCCCAGTCGAGGCGTGGCTCGACGGCGTAGCGGAGGGTTCTGCGTACGGGCGGGGTGCACAGCAGCGTGGCCGTGGCCGCGGCGATGAGGGTGACGGCCGTCTCGCCCGCCGGGGTGGGTACCCAGGTGTGTTCGTACCAGC
This sequence comes from Streptomyces sp. CNP082, assembly GCF_059570535.1. Lineage (NCBI taxonomy): Bacteria > Bacillati > Actinomycetota > Actinomycetes > Kitasatosporales > Streptomycetaceae > Streptomyces > Streptomyces sp. CNP082. The sequence goes on along the minus strand of NZ_JCANSZ010000041.1, from coordinate 58,862 downwards.
CCCAGTAGCCGGAGCCCTGGATGAGGAAGCCGTGGAGGAGGTAGGCGTAGAGGGTGCCGGTGCCGAGGGCGCTGAACCACATGTGGCGCGGGGGGACCAGGGTCAGGAACGCGAAGGTCAGCGCGGTGGAGCCGCAGAAGATGAGGAGGGATCCCAGGACGCCGGTGGTCACGGAGTAGCCGAGTTCCTGGGCGCTGTTGCTGTGGTAGAGCCAGAGGGAGTTGGTGCGGGGCGCCAGCCAGTAGGCGAGTGCCAGGGCGCCTGCCAGGACCCCGAGGGCGGGTAGCCGGAGTTCCTTGCGGTGCAGTTGCTGGAAGTGCCGGGGTTTCATGACCAGGCCGAGGACGAAGAAGGGCAGGAACTGCTGGACGCGCTGCAGTTCGAGGTCGTTGGCGGTGTCGGGGGTGACGGTGGCCAGCGCCGCGATGGCCAGGGCGAGGGGCATCGCCACCCGGGGGCGCAGCGCCAGCCACAGCGGGGTGGTCAGGCGCCAGATGAACAGCGCCATCAGGAACCAGGTCAGGTACCACGGGTCCAGCAGGCTGATCCGGTGCCCGGGGTCATCGCCCGCGTAGCGGTTGAACAGCGTGTACGCGGTCTCGAAGAGTACGTAGGGGATGGCGACGCCGGTGATCAGGCGCCGGAGGCGGTGCGGGGCGGCGTCGAGGCGGCGGGAGAAGTGGCCGGCGATGAGGATGAACGCCGGCATGTGGAAGGCGTACACGGTGCGGTAGACCGCGACCACGGCGCGGCTGTCGCCCCGCAGCGGCTCCCAGGCGTGGCCGCAGACGACGAGCACGATGGCCAGGAACTTGGCGTTGTCGAAGAACGCGTCCCGCCGCTGCGATCCGGCGGGGTCGGCGGTGGCTTCGTGCTTGCCGGCGGGCGCGTGGGTGCGGGGGTTGGTGAGGAGCATCTCTGGTCCAGAGGACGTGGGGGCACGGGCGGAGGGCCTGCGGGACGGGTGGACGGAGGGCGGGGAGCGGGGGGAACGCGGGGAGCGGGGGGAACGCGGGGAGCGGGGGCGCCTTGCGGGGTGCGGACGGCTCGTGCACGTGCGTGGCGGTCGGGGTGTCTGCGGGAGGTCTTCGGTCGATGGCTTCTCACGATCAGGCCGGGTACGGCAGCAGGCCGGCATCCGTCGCCTCCCAGGCGGTGCGCAGCTCATCGAGCAACCCGCCCTCGACGCCCGCCTTGTCGGCGCGCTCCCGGGGGTCGTCGGCGACGTGGAACAGGCGGTCCGCGCCGTCCTTGCCGCGGTAGTACTTCCAGTCGCCGCGGCGCAGCGCGCGCTCCCCGCGTACCCGCCAGAACAGGTCGCGCTCCGGCGCCTCCTCGCCGCGCAGCAGGTAGCTGGCGAGGCTGCTGCCGTCGAGCGGGTGGGACCGCGCGGGCCGGGCACCGGCCAGTTCCAGGAGGGTCGCGGTCCAGTCCGGTGAGCAGTTCGGGACGTGGCTGACCTGGCCGGGGCGCAGCCGGGCGGGCCAGCGCACGATCTGCGGTATGCGGATGCCGCCTTCGAGCAGCGTGGCCTTCTCCCCCGACAGCGGCCACTGGTGCGACCAGCGCTCACCGCCGTTGTCGCTGGCGAAGAACACCAGCGTGTCCCGCTCCTGGCCGCTGGCGCGCAGCGCGGCCAGCACCTCACCGACCGAGCGGTCCAGGTCCTGGACCATCTCGGTGTACTTTTCCAGCGAGCCGCCGTCGTCGTGGAAGAGCGCCCGGCGGTCGCCGTCCTTGATCCGGCGTACGATCTCGGCGCTCGCCTCCGCGTCGCCGTCGGCGATCCACGGCCAGTGGGGGGTGGTGTAGTTGAGGTTGAGCAGCCATGGCGTACGGGTGCGGGTACGGAGGTGCTCCACGGTCCGCTCGGTGAGGATGCGGGTGTAGTAGCGCAGGTCCCGGTAGGCGGCGTCGCCCTCGTACAGGTCGTACTCGCCGTTGAGGCCGAGCTTGGAGTAGTACTCCAGCGCACCGCCGAAGTTGCCGAAGAAGGTGTCCCAGCCGGAGCGGGTGGGTGAGAAGTCCGGCAGGTAGCCGCAGTGCCACTTGCCGATCAGTGCCGTGTCGTAGCCGGCGTCGCGCAGCAGCGACGCCAGCGTGGGGTGCCCCGGTTCCAGCCCCACGGACTTGTCGGCTATCGGCTCGGCGAGTCCGCCCTTCGTACGGCCCGGATAGCGGCCGGTGTAGATCGCGAACCGGGTGGGCGAGCAGGTGGCGGAGCCGGAGTACGCCTGGGTGAAGCGCACGCCCTGGCGGGCCAGCCGGTCGAGGTGGGGGGTGCGGATGTGCGGGGAGCCGTAGCTGGACAGATCGGCCCAGCCGAGGTCGTCGGCCAGGATGAAAAGGATGTTGGGCCGCCGGGACGAGCGCCCGGGCGCTGCCTGGAAGGGCTGTTCCGCCGCCGTAGCGGACTCGGCCGGGCCCAGCGTGGCCGAGGCGGCGGCCGAGCCGACGAGCGCGCCGAAGGCGCGGCGGGAGGGTGAAGAAGGCATGGGTCTCCCAAGGTGGGTGGGACAAGCAGGAGAAGCGGGCGACGGTGAGTGAGCGCGGCCCGTCAGCGCGTGGCTCTGGCTGTCACGGGCAGGCGGCGCTGAACACGCGGCAGTAGTCCACGTGCCGGCGGCGTACGAGCAACGCCTGCGTCTTGGGCATGGCACCATCCTGTGCTCCCGCCCGGCGCGCGTCAACGGTTTTCCTAGAAATTTGGTAGGAGAGCTAGGAAATACTGGTGAGCGGGCCCTTGACCGGCGTTTCGACCCGGGGTTACCTGGCGCGCCCAGGTGGCCTCCCGGATGCCCGGCGACCGGGGCGGCCCGGTCCCTCCGGCCGGGCTTCCGCTGGCCGGGCAGGCACAGCCTGGGGAGGGGTCCCAACAGGGCGGGATTAGCCTCCTCCTCGTGACCCGAGCAGACGGTGACGCATCCACCAGGAACCGCCCAGGCCTGGCTACGGCTTTGGCCGTAGCCCTGCTCCTGGTGTCGGGTGCGGCGACGGCGTGCGACTCGCCCGGGGACGACAAGGCAGACGGGAACACCCACCGCTCGCCCGGCACCACCCCGACCAGCCCCGCCGCCTCCCCGCCGCCGAGCGGCGCGGGCGCCTCGGAGGCGGCCGGTTCCACAACACCGTCCAGCACCGGGTCCGGCGGTCCGCTCGCCCTTGCCGAGCTGGCCCGGCGTCCCTGCCGCGCGATCGACGACGAGGACATCCGCTCCAGCAAGCTCGGGATCTTCACCGACGCGGCGGAAACGAACTACGACGCCAAGTCCTGCCAGTGGGGCGCGCGGGGCGGGCTGGTTTCCTTCACCCCTTACACGTCGACGGACCAGACGAAGGCCGAGAATTTCCAGCACCTCACCCGGAAGAACATCAGCGGTAACCGGGCGCTGCTGGGCAGCAGCACGGATCACGGCAGAGAGACATACGTCATGCTCGTCTCCGTAGGCGGAAACCAGTCCTTCAGGCTCATGGTCGTCCCCTTGGGCGAGAACGCCGCAGGCCCGGACGCCCCGACTCTGGCGACCAATTTCGCGAAAGCGATCCTGTCCCACCTCCAATAAGAGGGTCAGGAACGTCGGCTGCCCCGGGCAGCATGACGGCATGACCGAGCGCAGCAAGGAATACACGCACGCCCTGAGGTCTTTGCCGAATACGACGAAGCAGCCTCACCCCGGGAAAACTGAAGGGAGTACGACGTGCCGAGGCGGCCCGTTCGCAGGCCCCGGGCAGGAGTTGGCCCGCCGCTTCCCCGCACCGCGCTGGCCTTCCCGTACGCGGTGGCCGACGAGGATGTCTCCTTCGAGACGGTCGAGGTACCCCTGCCGCCCGGCGCGATGCTCGCGCTCTGCACCGACGGCCTCGTGGAGCGGCCCGGCGAGGATGTGGGCGCCTCCATCGACAGGCTCGCGGAGACGCTCGCCCGGACCGGGGACGAGCCGCTGGACGTGCTCGCCGACAGGATCACGGAACGGGCGAAGGAGAGGTTGCCGCTGAAAGCAGCGACGACATCGCGCTGCTCCTCGTCTCCTGCGTGTGATGCCGAGCGGACGACGTACACCTGATCCCGGCCGTGCCGGAGGCGTTTACGCGGGACCCGCTTCGCACTACATTTCTGGGAGCGCTCCCATCGATGCCCGCCCCCCCGCCACAGAGAGGCATCGGCCCATGCAGACGCCGCCCGGCAGCAGCCGCAGGACAGCCCTGACCTCACTCGCCGCCGTGATCGCCTCGGCCATCCCCGCCGGCGCCGCCTGAGCGACCCCCGACCCGACCCCCCGAGAGGAAGCGACCACACGTGTTACGACGCAGGCACGTTCTCGCCGGTCTGATCGCCCTGCTGGCGCTCATCGCAGCCCTGGTGCCCACCGCCGGCGCCGCCCACGCCCAACCCCGCGCCGGAGTACGGGTCATGCCGCTCGGCGACTCGATCACCGACGGCTTCAATGTCCCCGGCGGCTACCGCATCGACCTGTGGCAGAAGTTCGTGGCAGGCGGCCAGGAGGTCGACTTCGTCGGCTCCCAGTCCAACGGCCCCGACAGCCTCGGCGACAAGAACCACGAAGGCCACTCGGGCTGGACGATCTCCCAGATCGACCAGAACGTCTCCGGCTGGCTGGCCGCGTACCAGCCCGAGACCATCCTGCTGCACATCGGCACCAACGACATGTACGGCGGCGACCCCGGCGGAGCACCGCAACGGCTCGCCGCCCTGGTCGACCACATCACCGCGCAGGCGCCGGACGCGGACCTCTACGTGGCGACGATCGTCCCGCTGGGCTTCAACGACTCGGTCGTACGGGCGTTCAACGCGACGATCCCCGGCATCGTGGAGAACGCGGCCAACGCCGGCAAGAACGTGCATCTGGTCGACATGTACAGCGCGCTGACCCCCGCCGACCTGGCCGACGGCGTACACCCCAACGCGGGCGGCTACAGCAAGATGGCCACGGTCTGGTACGGCGCCCTCACCCCGGCACCGCCCGCCGCATGCGCCACACGTGCGCACGCGCTGTGCGCCTGACCGCGAGCGGCCGGTACCACCGGACGACCGCCCGGCGGTACCGGCGAGTCATGCGGCTGTGCCGAGGCGCCCCTTGAAGACGGCCGATGCGCACCTCGCCGTGACGAACTCGCGGTAACCCACCCCAGAAACCAGCCCAAATCACCCGCGCGGGCAGAGTTTCGCCGAACGAGCCGCGCCCCATCCTGCTCGCGGGGCTGGTTCGATCAAGTCGGCGGCAAGGTGGGCCGCATCGGGCCGGTAGTCGGTGATACTGTATAGTGGTACTCAGCGGCACGCAGTACTGGACGGAGGCGGGACGCACGGTGGAAGACCTGACGGAGATGCTCAAGGGCACGCTCGAAGGGTGTGTGCTGGAGATCATCGGCAGCGAGGAGACCTACGGCTACGCCATCACCCGTCGCCTGAACGGGCTCGGCTTCGCCGACGTCGTCGAGGGGACGGTCTACACCATCCTGGTGCGGCTGGAGCGGAACGGACTCGTCCAGGTGACGAAACGGCCCTCCGGGGTCGGCCCGCCGCGCAAGTTCTACTCGCTCAACGACGCCGGCCGCGGGGAACTCGCGACGTTCTGGGCGAAGTGGGAGTACGTCTCAGCACGCATCAACAGACTCAAGGAGGGCGGGAGATGAAGTTCTGGGAGACCATCACGGGCAGCGATCTCACCAGGGAGTGGAAGGCGTTCGACGCCCGGGCCGAGGCCCTGCCGGACGAGTACCGGAAGGCCTGGGACCAGATCAGGGGACACCTCCTTCCCTACGGGAACTTCACCGGCCGCAACCTGCTGCCGATCCTCGACTCCGCCCTGGGGCTGCTCGAACAGGCCGCGGCGGACGGCCAGAGCGTCCACGAGGTGCTCGGCGACGACATCCCCGGGTTCTGCTCGGCGCTGGCCGGCGGGGAAGGGGCGCGCACCTATCGCGACCGGTGGCGCGAGCAGTTGAACAGGAACGTCGCGAAGAAGCTGAGCCGGCTGGAGGGCTGACGTGCGTATCAACGACATCATCGAGGGCAAGAAGCAGTGGCGGGCGCACGTGGCCCGGGTCAAGGCGCTCCCGCCGGACTACCGGATCGTCTACAAGGAGATGCAGACGTACCTGTTCAAGGTCGGACCGGTCGACCTGCCCGACGGGGATCTGCTTCCCGGGATCGTCGACTTCTTCGAGGAGGGCGCCGCCGCGGGCAAGGGGGTCCTGGAGCTCATCGGCGACGACGTCGCCGCGTTCGCGGACGGTCTGATCAAGGACTCGCGTACGTACGCGGACGTCTATCAGGAGTCCCTCGGCAAGGAAGCCGGCACGGCCGGGAAGTGACACCCGCCCCGGCGGCGGCGCCACGGTGATCACGGTCCTGGACCGGCCGGCGCCGCAGGCGCGCGGCTTCAGCGCGCCGTGCCCGGGGCGACGCCCCCGGCGACGCCGGCGTGGGCGTGGGCCTTGGCCGTGGCCCGCGGCTTCGCCGAGGCATCGGCGGCACCCTGGCCGTAGAAGACACCCCCGGCGGCGTGCTGAGCATGGTTCTCACCCTGTGCGCCGCACCCGGACACCGGCCCGGCCCGGCCGAACTGCCCGACCAGGCCACCGCGTAAGGCGAGGACCGCTGCCGCGGAACGGTGGGGCGGGCCCTCGTGCGGTTCGCGCACCGATAGGCCTTGCCGGTGACCGTGCCGGGTGCGGCGGAGTCGCCTGCGCCGGGGCGGGAGCCGGGGCGTGGTAGGGCTGGGCATGGTCGTCGGCGGGTGCCGGACGACGAGTGCCGGCACACGCCCCCGAGGAGATCGCCGATGGCCGACGTGGTCTTCGTCGCCGTGACCGTCGCGTTCTTCGGTGTGCTGGTCCTGGTGGTGAAGGGGGCCGAGCGCCGGTGAGCGCGGAGAACGCGGTCGGCCTGATCGTCTCGGTCGGCCTGCTGCTCTACCTCGTCCTCGCCCTGCTCTTCCCGGACCGGTTCTGATGGGCGACGCCGCCGCCGGGCTGACGACGATCGGTGTGCTGGTGGCCGCGCTGGCGGCGGCGCACGTGCCGATGGGCGAGTACATGGCGCGGGTGTACACGAGCCGCCGGCACCTCGCCGTCGAGCGGCTGGTCTACCGGGTGGTCCGGGTGGCTCCGGACAGCGAGCAGCGGTGGACCGCGTACGTGCTGTCGCTGCTGGGGTTCTCCGCGGTGTCGGTGCTCTTCCTGTACGGCTTCCTGCGGATCCAGGGCGTGCTCCCGCTCTCGCTGGGATCCGGTGCCGTGCCGGCCTCCGGCGCGTTCAACACCGCCGTGTCGTTCGTGACGAACACGAACTGGCAGTGGTACTCCGGCGAATCGACCCTGGGGTGCCTGGTGCAGATGGCCGGTCTTGCGGTGCAGAACTTCCTGTCGGCGGCGGTCGGCATGGCGGTGGCCGTAGCGCTCGTACGCGGGCTGACCCGGTCCCGTACCGACCAGCTCGGCAACTTCTGGGTCGACCTGGTGCGCGGGACCGTGCGCATCCTGCTGCCGGTGGCCTTCGTCGCCGCGATCGTGCTGGTCGCGGGCGGCGCGGTGCAGAACTTCACCGGCCCCCAGGACATGCGTACGCCGGGCGGCGGGGTGCAGGCGCTCGTCGGCGGCCCGGTGGCCTCGCAGGAGGCGATCAAGGAGCTGGGCACGAACGGGGGCGGGTTCTTCAACGCGAACTCGGCGCACCCCTTCGAGAACCCGAACCCGTTCACGAACCTGGTGGAGGTCTTCCTCCTGCTGCTCATCCCGAGCGCGCTGCCCCGGACCTTCGGGCGGATGGCCGGCAGCACCCGGCAGGGGTGGGCGGTCCTGGCCGCGATGACGGTCCTGTGGGCCGGGGGCCTGGCGGCGGTGACCGCCGCCGAGGCCGCCCATCCGGGCAGCGTGCCGCAGGCCGCGGGCGCGTCCATGGAGGGCAAGGAACAGCGTTTCGGCGTCTGGAACTCGGCGCTGTTCGCCAACGCGACGACCATGACGTCCACCGGAGCGGTGGACTCGGCCCACGACAGCTACACCGCCCTGGGCGGCGGGATGCTGCTGCTGAACATGCTGCTGGGGGAGGTGTCGCCGGGCGGAGTGGGATCGGGCCTGTACGGGATGCTGGTCATGGCCGTGCTCGCGGTGTTCCTGGCGGGGCTCATGGTGGGCCGCACGCCCGAGTACCTGGGCAAGAAGATCCGCGGACGCGAGATCACGTACGTCGCGCTGTACGTACTGGCGATGCCGCTCGCGGTGCTGCTGGGCACCGGCCTTGCCCTCGGCTTCGCCGGGCCGCGCGGGTCCGTCCTCAACCCCGGCCCCCACGGACTGTCCGAGGTGCTGTACGCCTTCACCTCCGCCGGCAACAACAACGGCAGCGCCTTCGCCGGACTGGGCTCCGGCACCGTCTTCTACAACGCCGCGCTGGGGGTGGCGATGCTCGTCGGCCGGTTCCTGCCGATCGTCTTCGCACTCGCGCTCGCGGGCTCCCTGGCGCGGCAGCGTCCGGTCCCGGTCGACGAGGGCACGCTGCCGACCCACCGGCCGCTCTTCGTCGTGCTGCTGGTCGGCGTCGTGGTCATCGTGGCGGCCCTGGCCTTCTTCCCCGCCCTCGCGCTGGGCCCGCTCGCGGAGGGGCTGTCATGACGTCGGCCACACCCCCGCGCCGGGTCACGGCCGGCCTCTTCAGCCCGAGGCAGTTGCTGGTCTCCCTGCCGGACGCGTTCCGGAAACTGGATGTACGGCACATGGTGCGGGCCCCGGTGATGTTCGTGGTGTGGGTGGGCTCCGTACTCGCCACGGTCTTCGCCATCCGGCACGCCAGTGTCTTCTCGGTGGCCACCGCGGTGTGGCTGTGGGCGACGGTGGTCTTCGCCAACCTCGCCGAGGCGGTCGCCGAGGGACGCGGGCGGGCGCAGGCGGCCACGCTGCGGAGGGCCAAGCAGGAGACGGTGGCACGCCGCCTGCGCGCGGACGGCACCGAGGAACAGGTGCCGGGGACGCAGTTGCGGGTGGGCGACCTGGTCGTCGTCGAGGCCGGCCAGATCGTCCCCGGCGACGGCGAGGTGACCGAGGGCATCGCCAGCGTCGACGAGTCGGCCATCACCGGGGAGTCGGCGCCCGTCATCCGCGAGTCCGGAGGCGACCGTTCGGCGGCCACCGGGGGCACCAAGGTGCTCTCCGACCGGATCGTGGTCCGTATCGCCGTCGAACCCGGCAAGAGCTTCATCGACCGGATGATCTCTCTGGTGGAGGGCGCGGTCCGGCAGAAGACGCCCAACGAGATCGCGCTCAACGTCCTCCTGGCCTCACTGACGATCGTCTTCCTGCTGGCCGTGACCACGCTCCAGCCGCTCGCGGCCTACTCCGGGAGGCAGCAGCCGATCGTCGTCCTCGTCGCCCTGCTCGTGTGCCTGATCCCCACCACCATCGGCGCCCTGCTGTCCGCGATCGGGATCGCCGGCATGGACCGGCTCGTCCAGCACAACGTGGTGGCCATGTCCGGCCGCGCCATTGAGGCCGCCGGGGACGTGAACACCCTGCTGCTCGACAAGACCGGCACGATCACCCTCGGCAACCGGGAGGCCACCGGCTTCGTACCCGTCGGCGACGTCTCGCGTACCGAGCTGGCCGACACCGCCCAGTTGGCCAGCCTCGCCGACGAGACCCCGGAGGGCCGGTCCATCGTGGTGCTGGCCAAGGAACGCTACGGCCTGCGGGCCCGCGAGGAAGGGGTCATCCAGCATGCCCGCTTCGTACCGTTCTCCGCCCAGACCCGCATGTCCGGCGTGGACCTGGACGACCGCCGCGTACGCAAGGGCGCCGCCGCGGCGGTGATGAAGTGGGTGCGTGAGAACGGCGGCCACTCACCCGCGGACGCCGGCGCCGCCGTGGACGCGATCAGCGCCGAAGGCGGCACCCCGCTCGTCGTCGCCGAACATCTGCCGGACGAACCGGCGCGGGTGCTGGGCGTCATCCACCTCAAGGACATCGTCAAGGCGGGGCTGCGCGAGCGGTTCGACGAACTGCGCGCTCTCGGCATCCGCACCGTGATGATCACCGGCGACAACCCGGCCACCGCCAAGGCCATCGCCCGCGAGGCCGGCGTGGACGACTACCTCGCCGACGCCACCCCCGAGGACAAGCTCGCCCTCATCAGGACGGAACAGAGCGGCGGCAGGCTCGTCGCGATGACCGGCGACGGCACGAACGACGCCCCGGCCCTGGCCCAGGCCGATGTCGGCGTGGCCATGAACGCCGGCACCACGGCCGCCAAGGAGGCCGGGAACATGGTCGACCTGGACTCCAACCCCACCAAGCTCATCGAGATCGTCCAGATCGGCAAGCAGCTCCTCATCACCCGCGGCGCGCTGACGACGTTCTCCATCGCCAACGACATCGCGAAGTACTTCGCGATCATCCCCGCGATGTTCGCCGCCGCCTATCCGCAGCTCGACGACGTCAACGTGATGCGGCTGGCCACCGCCGAGTCCGCGATCCTCTCCGCCGTCGTCTTCAACGCGCTGATCATCGTCGTCCTGATCCCGCTCGCGCTGCGCGGGGTCCGCTACAAGCCGACCAGCGCCGGGGCCATGCTGCGACGCAACCTCGGCCTCTACGGACTCGGCGGCATCGTCACACCCTTCATCGGCATCAAGCTGATCGACCTCGTCGTCTCCCAGCTCCCGGGCCTGTGAAGGAGGTCCACGCCTTGACCACCAGCTTCCTCCGGCAGGCCGCGGCAGGACTGCGCGTACTGCTGGCCCTCACCGTGGTCGTCGGCGCCGGCTACCCGCTCGCCGTCTGGGCCGTCGCCCACCTCGCCTTCCCCGGCCAGGCCGACGGCTCGAAGGTCACCGAACACGGCCGTACGGTCGGCTCCTCGCTGCTCGGACAGGACTTCGCCGGCCGGCAGTGGTTCCACTCCCGGCCCTCCGCGGCCGGCGCCGACGGCGGCTACGACGCACTGGCCTCCGGTGCCTCCAACCTCGGACCGACGAACGGGGAACTCCTGGCCCAGGTCCGGCAGCGCCGGACAGCAGCCGCCGCCCGGGACGGCACGGCCCCCTCCCGCGTACCGGCGGACGCCCTCACCGCCTCGGCGAGCGGACTCGACCCGCACATCTCCCCGGCGTACGCCCGCCAGCAGGCGCCGCGGGTGGCCACCGCCCGGGGCCTGGCCGGCCGGCGCGTCCGTGCCCTGGTCGACGGCCACGTGGAGGGACGCGTCCTCGGCTTCCTCGGCGAACCGCGCGTCAACGTCCTGGAACTCAACCTCGCGCTGGCACAACTCGCCCGGAAGGGGTGAAGGCAACCGTGCCGCGCGGAACGCTGCGCGTCTACCTCGGGGCCGCTCCCGGGGTGGGCAAGACGTACGACATGCTCGCCGAAGGCCAGCGCCGGGCCGGCCGGGGCACCGATGTGGTCATCGGGTTCGTCGAGGACTACGGACGGCCCCTCACCCGGAAGATGACCGAAGGGCTGGAGACCGTACCCCGCAGGACCATGACCTACCGCGGCGCCACCTTCACGGAACTCGACCCCGACGCCGTCCTGGCCCGACGGCCCCAGGTCGCCCTCGTCGACGAACTCGCCCACACCAACGTCCCCGGCTCCCGCCACGAGAAACGGTGGCAGGACGTCGAGGACCTCCTCGACGCGGGCATCGACGTCGTCTCGACCGTCAACATCCAGCACCTCGAATCGCTCAACGACATCGTCGAGCAGATCACCGGCATCCGTCAGCACGAGACCGTCCCCGACGACGTGATCCGCCGCGCCGACCAGATCGAGATCGTCGACATGTCCGCCGAGGCCCTGCGGCGCCGCATGATCCACGGCAACATCTACCCGCCCGAGAAGATCGAGGCCGCCCTCGCCAACTACTTCCGCTCCGGCAACCTCACCGCACTCCGGGAGATCGCCCTGCTCTGGGCGGCCGACCGCGTCGAAGAAGCCCTGCTCCGCTACCGCCAGGACCACGGCATCCACGAGCCGTGGAACACCCGCGAACGCCTCCTGGTCGCCCTCTCCGGCGGCCCGGAAGGCGAGACCCTCATCCGCCGGGCCAAACGCATCGCCGCACGCGGCGCCGGCGGCGAGTTCCTGGCCGTCCACGTCCTCCCCAGCGACGGGCTCACCAGCGCCTCCCCGCAGCTGCTTGCCCGTCAGCGGGACCTGGTGGAGGCACTCGGCGGCACCTTCCACACCGTCACCGGCGACGACCGCGCCCACGCCGTCCTCGCCTTCGCCAGGGAAGTCAACGCCACCCAGATCGTCGTCGGCGCCACCCGCCGCAGCCGCGTCAAACAGCTCATCCGCCGCGGCATGGACGAAGTCCTCATCGAAGGATCCGGAGACGACATCGACGTCTACGTCGTCACCCACTCCGAAGCCGCCCACGGCCGCTGGCTGCGCCGCCGCACCCGCACACCCGGGACCGCACCGGAGAGGGACGGCGACCGATCATGACCGTGCGCACGCGTCCGGCGGCACCGGTCAGGCCCGGGGCGGTGCGGTCGACGCGCGGGTCACCAGTTCTGTGGCGAGTTCGATGTGGTGGGACTCCACCTTCTCGCCGTTGGCCAGGCGGAGCGCGGTGCGCAGCGCGACGCCGCCCATCTCCCGCAGCGGCTGGCGCACGCTGGTCAACTGCGGCGAGGCGACGCGGGCGAGGAGCGTGTCGTCGAAGCCGACCACGCTCAGGTCCTCGGGGACGCGCAGGCCGCGGGCGCGGGCGGTCTCGATGACGCCGAGGGCGATCTCGTCGTTGCCGGCGAACACCGCCGTCGGCCGCTCCGCCAGGTCCAGCAGCGCCGCGGCGCCGGCCAGGCCGGTGTGGTACTCGAACTCTCCGGTACGTACGTACGCGGCGGGGACCGGCGCCCCCACCGCCTCCATGGCGGCGCGGTAGCCGTGTGCGCGGGCCTGGTTGCACGCGGCCACGGCCGGTCCGCCGAGGTGGGCGACGCGGCGGTGGCCGAGGGAGAGCAGGTGCTGGGTCGCGGCCAGGCCGCCGGCGAAGTTGGTCGCCCCGACGCTGTTGATCCGGCTGTGCGGCAGGTGCAGCGGGTCGAGCACGACCGCCGGCAGGCCGGCCCGGGTCAGCGCCTCCAGATGCGCCTCGGTGTAGACGCTGGTGACCCCGATGAGGGCGCGGCGCCCGGCCGTGACCAGGTCCCGCGCCCAGTCCGGGCCGTGGGACGACTTGCCGACCACCACCGAGACCCCCAGCTCGGCGGCGGCCTCCACGATGCCTTCCACCGCCTCGGCCGCGTACGGCTTGAGGTCGCCCGCGAACTGCACCTCGATGGTGCCGCTCTGCGGCACCTCGGTGTGGCGGAACACGGGCGCGAAGTAGTCGTGCTGGTGCAGCAGTTCCAGCACCCGGGCGCGGGTCCGCGGCGCCACGTCGCTGCGGTCGTTGACCACCTTGGACACGGTCGCGACCGAGACACCCGCCGCCCGGGCGATGGTCGCCAGCGTGGTGCGCCTAGTGTCCGTCGGCATCGGCTTCCCCCAGCTTGATGTCGACCGGCGTCGTGAGCCGCCGGTCGTGGCCGACCAGCCGGGCGGGGCCGGTCAACCGTACGGTAACGCTGCAGGGGAGGTCGGCCGACGAGGTGCCCACCAGCGCCTCGACCTCGCCGGGTTCGACGATCCGCCGCAGGTCCCGGCCGGTGAACGCGGTCCGGTCGGCGTGCACATGGAACCGCACCCGCGCGCTCGCGCCCGGCTCCAGGTGGACCTGGGCGAAGCCGGCCAACTGCCGGACCGGCCGGGTCACCTGGGCGACGACGTCGCGCAGGTAGAGCTGGACGGCCTCGCGACCCGCGCGGGCACCGGTGTTGCGCACCCGCACCGACACGGTGAACTCGCCGACGGTGGGTATCCCGGCCGCGCTCACGTGCGGGTCGTCGATCTCGAAGGCGGTGTACGACCTGCCGTAGCCGAAGGGGAACAGCGGCGTCGGGTCGATGCTGCTGATGCCGTGGGTGTTGCCGCCGAGCGGCGGCTGGAGGTACGTGCCGGGCTGGCCGCCCGGCCGGCGGGGGATCTGCACCGGCAGCCTGCCGGCGGGCTGGACCCGGCCGGACAGCACGCCGGCGATCGCCGCCGCGCCCTCCTGACCGGGCATGAACGCCTGGACCAGGCCGGCGGCGCGGGGATGGACCTCGCCCAGGGCGTACGGGCGGCCGGAGACCACCACCACGACCACGGGCGTACCGGTGGCGAAGAGCTGGGTGAGCAGGTCGGCCTGCACGCCGGGCAGTTGCAGGTCCTCGGCGTCGCAGCCCTCGCCGGACGTGCCGTTGCCGAACATGCCCGCGCGGTCGCCCACCACGGCCACGCACAGGTCCGCCGCGCGGGCCGCGGCCGTCGCGGCGGCGAAGCCGGACCGGTCCCCGCCGGACACGTCGCACCCCGGCTCGTGGACGATCTCGGTGTCCGGGAGTTCGCCGCGGAGCGCGTCCAGGACGGTCGGCACCGTCACGCCGAGGCCGAGGCCGGGGTGGCGGGGCAGGACGTGGTTGGGGAAGGCGTAGCAGCCCATGAGGGTGCGCGGGTCGGCGGCGCACGGCCCGATCACGGCGACCCGGCCCGGCGCCGTACGCCCTTCGCCGGAAGCGCCGGGAGCGCCGGGAGCGCCGGACGCACCGGACGCACCGGACGCACCGGACGCACCGGACGCACCTGACCCGCCGAGCAGCGGCAGCGCGTCGCCCGGGTCGAGCAGCACCACGGACCGCTCCGCCAACTCCCCGGCCAGCTCCCGGTTCTCCGGCGAGTCCAGATCGGCCTCACCCGCCGCGGCGACCGAGGACTCCGGCGTCCAGCCGGGATCGAGCAGCCCGAGCCGCACCTTCTGGGTGAGCAGCCGCCGCACCGCCCGGTCCACCAGGGACTCGGGCAACTCGCCCCGGCGGACCCGGTCCGCGAGGTGGCGGCCGAAGCCCACGGTGTCGGGCAGCTCCACGTCGATGCCCGCGCTCAGCGCCATGACGCCCGCCTGGCCGGTGTCCTCGGCCACCCCGTGCATGCCGGCGAGGAACGCGACCGCGCCGTAGTCGGAGACCACGGTGCCGGTGAACCCCCACTCGTCGCGCAGCAGATCGGTCAGCAGCCAGGAGTCGACGCCCGCCGGGACCCCGTCCACGTCGGTGTACGCGTTCATCACAGAACCGGCTCCGCCCACCGCCACCGCGGTCTCGAACGGCGGCAGCATGACGTCCATCAGCTCGCGGCGGCCGATCGGCACCGGCGCGTGGTTGCGGGCGGCGCGCGAGGCGGAGTACCCGGCGAAGTGCTTCAGGGTGGCGATGACGCCGGCGCCCTCCAGGCCGGAGACGTAGGCGGCGCCGAGCATCGAGACCAGGTACGGGTCCTCGCCCATCGTCTCCTCGACGCGCCCCCACCGGTAGTCGCGGACCACGTCGAGGACCGGCGCGAGCCCCTGGTGCACGCCGACCGCCCGCATGTCACCGCCGATCGCGGCCCCCAGCCGCCGCACCAGCTCCGGGTCGAACGTAGCGGCCCAGGCGAGGGCCGACGGATAGACCGTGGCGCCGTACGTGGTGAATCCGGTGAGGCACTCCTCGTGGACCAGGGCGGGGATGCCGAGCCGGGAGCCCTGGATGACCGTGCGCTGCTGGCCGACGAGTTCGGCGGCGCCCTCCGCCGGGGTCACCGGGCGGCTGCCGTACACCCGGGTGAGGTGGCCGAGACCGTCCCGGGCGGCCTCGGCCAGGGGCACGCTTCCGGACTCGAAGACCTCCTCGATCGGCGCCACGCGATGGCCCCCGGCCCGCCCGTCACCGTCCCCGTCGCCGTCGCCGCCGTCCCCGTCGGCGCCGCCGTCCTCGCCCGTACGCACGTTGCCGTTGCCGACCCAGCGGCTGCCGAGCTGCGCGACCTTCTCCGCCACCGTCATCTCGGCCAGGAGGGCGTCGACCCGGTCCGCCGCCGGCAGCGCCGGATCCCGCCAGCGGGGAGTGCTCCGGCCCGGCTCCGGGAGTGATTCAGCCGTGGGCATCGCGCCCTCCTCTGCGATTGATCGCCAAGTATCGAAACATTTTCGGGCTTCCGTCAGGCTCCCCCTGAAGTCGTCACAGCCCGAGAGTAGGCGCAAAGCCGTTGAGCGACAACGGGCTTACCCATCCCTTGACAGCCCCACAGCCGCTCCCTAACTTGCACACACGGGGCCTACAGAAGCGCAAATTTCGAAAAGTTTTCAGTCACCAGCTCGGCGGAAGCTGACGACCTCGCGAGCGGAGAAAACACATGGCAACCCACCTTTCTCGTCGTACCCTCCTCAGCCTGGCGGCCAGCGTGCCGGCGTCCGCGGCACTCGCCGCCTGCGGCTCGTCCGGTCCCGGCGACGGCGGCGGCGACGGCCCCACCGCCACGTACTGGCACCTGAGCGGCCAGCCCCAGGAAGGCGTCAGGAACGGCGCCGTGGAGCGGTTCAACGAGGCCAGCTCCAAGGGGCGGATCGAGACCACGACCTTCGAGAACGACGCGTACAAGACGAAGATCAAGACCGCCATCGGCGCCGGGAAGGCACCCACCGTCATCTGGGGCTGGGGCGGCGGCACGCTGCGCACCTACGCGGAGGCCGGCCAGGTCGACGACCTCACCCCGTGGTTCGAGGAGAACCCCGAGGTCAAGGACCGGCTCTTCCCGTCCTCGTTCGGCGCGGCGACCGTCGACGGCAGGATCTACGCGATGCCGTTCGAGAGCGTGGAGCCGATCGTCCTGTTCTACAACAAGAGGGTCTTCGACGATGTCGGCGTGCAGCCGCCCGAGTCCTGGGACGACATCATGGCCCTGGTGCCCGAGCTCAACGATGCGGGCGTGGCGCCGTTCTCCCTCGGCGGCCAGTCCCGGTGGACGAACATGATGTGGCTGGAGTTCCTCTTCGACCGCATCGGCGGCCCCGAGGTGTTCCAGGCCGTCTTCGACGGCGAGAAGGACGCCTGGTCCCACCCGGCCGCCATCGAGGCTCTGACCAAGATGCAGGACCTGGTCAAGGCGGACGGCTTCATCAAGGGCTTCTCCTCGATCACCGCGGACTCCAACGCCGACCAGGCGCTGCTCTACACCGGCAAGGCCGCGATGATGCTGCACGGCTCCTGGTCGTACGGCATCCAGCAGGCCGAGGGCGGGGACTTCGTCTCCAGCGGCGGCCTCGGCTTCATGAACTTCCCGCCCGTCGAAGGCGGCAAGGGCAATCCGGCCAACTCCGTCGGCAACCCCGGCCAGTACCTGTCCATCTCCTCGAAGGCCAGCGCCGAGGAGAAGAAGATCGCCAAGGACTTCTTCGCCAACGGCGTCCTCACCGACGCCGAGGTGAAGGAGTGGATCGGCACCGGGGCGGTGCCGATCCGCAAGGGTTCGGAGAAGCTGCTGGCCGAATCGGAGAACGCCGAGTTCCTGGAGTTCGTCTACGGCATCGCCAGCAACGCCGAGGTGTTCGGCCAGTCCTGGGACCAGGCGCTCAGCCCGACGGCCGCCGAGACCCTGCTGGACAACATCGTCAAACTGTTCCAGTTGTCCGTCTCGCCGCAGCAGTTCGTCGACAACCTCAACGCGGTCATCGGCAATTGAGTACCGTCACCGGCACCACGCGGCGCGGGGACCGGCCCGGCATCCTGCCGTGGCTGGCCGTGCCGGCGCTGGTGTTCTTCGTCGGCTTCGCCATCGTCCCGCTCGTCGGCGTCCTCCTGCTGAGCTTCACGACGTGGGACGGGATCGGCGACATCCACCCGTCCGGTCTTGACAGTTGGCGGGAGGTGCTCACCGACCCCGGGCTGCCGCACGCCCTCTGGGTGACGTTCCTGGTGATGGCCGTGTCCTGGGCGGTCCAGACCCCGGCGAGCATCCTGCTCGGCACGTTCCTGGCCGGCCGCCAGCGCTACCGCGCCGTGCTGAGCGTGGTCTACTTCATCCCGCTCCTGCTCAGCTCCGCGGCGATCGCGGTCGCGTACAAGGCGCTGCTGGACCCCAACTTCGGGCTGAGCGCCGGGCTGGACGTGGAGTGGTTCAGCAAGGACTGGCTGGGGCGCCCCTGGCTCGCGTTCGGCGTCGTCATCTTCATCGTCTCCTGGCAGTTCATCCCGTTCCACGCGCTGATCTACCAGGGGGCCGTCCAGCAGATCCCCCAGTCCCTGTACGAGGCCGCGCAACTGGACGGCGCCGGACGGGTCCGCCAGTTCTTCAGCATCACGCTGCCCCAGTTGAAGTACACCCTCATCACGTCGTCGACGCTGATGGTGATCGGGTCGCTGACCTTCTTCGACCTCATCTTCGTCCTGACCGAGGGCGGCCCCGGGGACGCCACCCGGGTCCTCGCGCTGGACATGTACAAACGGGGCTTCCAGGCCAACCTGATGGGACCCGCCAGCGCCATCGCGGTCATCCTCGTCCTCGTGGGCCTCGCCATCGCCCTGCTGCTGCGCCGGCTCGGCGGCAAGGACGCCGGCGAGAGCCAGCTTGAGGGAGTCTGACGTGACCACCACGACCACCACCCTGACCAAACCGCAACCGCACAAGACCGTGCCACGCGAGCGGCGGCCCCGCCCCGGTCCGGCGATACGCCGACGCAACTGGCCCGGCGGCCTGGCCGCCTGGCTCTGGCTCGCCGTCGTCGTCATCCCCCTCTACTGGATTCTCATCACCAGCCTCAAGGCACAGAGCAACTACTACGCGAGCAACCCGCTGGCGCCGCCGGACGACCCCACGCTGGACAACTACCAACTGGTCATCGAGTCCGACTTCGTCAGCTACTTCGTGAACAGCGTGGTGGTCACCGTCGGCGCCGTGGTGCCGGCGGTGACCGTCTCCTTCATGGCCGCGTACGCCATCGTGCGCGGCTGGCGCCTGCGGTTCCTGCGGTCGGTGAACGGGCTCTTCCTCATGGGCCTCGCCATCCCGTTGCAGGCCACGGCCATCCCGGTCTACCTGATGGTCATCAAGCTGCACCTGTACGACAGCCTGCTGGCGCTGATCCTCCCGTCGATCGCCTTCGCCATCCCGCTGTCGGTGCTGATCCTCGCCAACTTCATCCGGGACGTGCCCAAGGAGCTGTTCGACTCGATGCGGGTGGACGGGGCCACCGAGTGGGGGACGCTGTGGCGCCTGGCGGCGCCGCTCACCCGGCCGGCCATCCTCACCGTGACCATCTTCAACGCGCTGACGATCTGGAACGGGTTCCTGCTGCCGCTGATCCTCACCCAGAGCCCGGACAAGCGGACGCTGCCGCTCTCGCTCTGGACCTTCCAGAGCGAGTACGGGGTCAACATCCCCGCCGTCCTGGCCGCCGTGGTCCTGACCACGCTGCCCCTGCTGGTCCTGTACGTCTTCGGCCGCCGCCAACTGCTCAGCGGCCTGACCGCGGGATTCAGCCGGTGACCACCCGGACCCTGGCCTCCTCGCGGGGATCTGGCTACGCTCTGGGAGCGCTCCCATGCGTTTGCGTACTCCCGTACGCACCCCCCACGTCCCTGGAGGACCGATGGCGCTCTCCCCCGCTCGCCCGCCCCGCCGTCCGCGCGCCGCCTTCGGCGGGGCTCTCGCCCTGTTCCTCGCGGGGTTCACGGCCCTGACGGCGACCGCGGCCAGCCCGGACCCCGACGCCGGCGCGTCGGGGTCCTCGCCGGCTCAGGCGTGTACGGCCGACGGCTTCTGCGAGGACTTCGAGTCCCAGACCGGCACCCAGCCCTCCGGCCGCTGGAGCTTCCAGGCCGACGACTGCACCGGCACCGGCACCGTCACGGTGGACACCGCCGTCGCCCACGGCGGCACGACGTCCCTGCGGGTGAACGGCGGCGAGGGGTACTGCAACCACGCCTTCGCCGGCACCTCGCTCGACGACGTACCGGCGGGCTCCGAGCTGTTCGTACGCTTCTGGGTCCGCCACACCACCGCGCTGCCCGTCCAGCACGTCACCTTCCTCGCCATGCGGGACACCAACGCGCGCGACACCGACCTGCGCATGGGCGGGCAGAACGCGGCCCTGCAGTGGAACCGCGAGTCGGACGACGCCACGCTGCCCGCCCAGAGCCCGGCGGGCGTCGCGCTGAGCCGGCCGCTGCCGCTGGAGCAGTGGTCCTGCGTGGAGTACCGGATCGAACCGGCCGGCCGGCTGGAGACCTGGCTCGACGGCGAGAGCGTCGAAGGGCTGATCGTGGACGGCACGCCGACCCAGGACGTGGACCAGCAGTGGCTGAACAGCGGCACCTGGCAGCCTTCCGTGACCGACCTGCGGCTGGGCTGGGAGAGCTACGGCCAGGGCACGGACACCCTCTGGTACGACGATGTCGCCGTGGGCACCAGCCGCATCGGCTGCGAATGACGCCGGGCCTGACGACGGGCCTGACGACGGACCAGACGCCGGACCTGGCGCCGGACCGGGGCGGCGGCTCGCCCCCCGGCCCGGCGCGCGGCCGGCGGCGCGGTTCAGCAGGTGTTCTGCGGGGAGTTGACCAGTTGGATGTTCCGCACGACGGTGTTCTCGCCGCACGGGTTCTCGTTGACCGCGGAGTTGGTCACCGTGAGGTTCTGCAGGGTGATGTCCCGGTTGTTGGCGAATTCGCTGCGGGCCGCCAGGCGGATGTCGCCGGGGCCCGACACGCTGCCGCTCTGCCCGGCGATGGTGACGTTGTAGCAGTTCTCGATGAGGACGGCGTTGTTACCGGTGTCGGCGATGTCGACGCGGTCGATGACCGCGCCGCCGCTCTCGGAGACGCAGAAGACCCCGCGCCCGCCGCCGCGCGCGATGACCTGGCCGACGTGCACGTTCGTCGCGTAGCTGGCGCCGATACGGCCGTTGCGGTTGGCCATGCGGAAGGCGGCGTAGCCCGTGCCGGTGCCGGCGTCCACGGCATCCACGGTGCCGATCTCGGCATTGACGGTCTGGTTCAGCAGCAGGCCGGACTCGCCGACGTCGCGGGCGGTGACGGTGCCGATGGTCAGGCCGTCCACGCCGTAGGTCTCCACCGCGTGGGACCCGGCGCCGGAGACGTAGACGTTGTCGATCCGTACGTTCCGGGTCCACTCGGTGGTGTTGATCCGGTCGACGCGCACGCCGATGCCGCCGCCGGACAGCCGCATGTCGATCTGGCCGAGGTGGACGTCCGTGGCGTTGCGGATGAAGACGCCGTACAGCGGGGTGCCGGTGACGGTCAGGTGCTGGACGTCCACGTCGGTGACCCCGCGGGCGTAGACCGGCGCCATGTCGGTGGCGGACGCACCGGTGACGTTGATGGTGCCGCACACGTCGAGGGCGGTGTGGCTGGGCAGCCCCAGCCGGGTGTCGGCGCGCATCGTGCCGTCACCGCGTACGACCACGCGCTCCTGGCCGGTGCGGTTCGGGGTGAGGCTGCCGACGGCGGCGCTCATCGCGGCGAGCATGTCGTCACCGGTGTAGACGACGTCGCTGCCGTGGCGGGCGGTCCAGGTGGAGCCTTCCTTGACGGCCTCGGCGTGGTGCGTACCCGCGCCGCAGTCCTGCGCCGCGGCGCGGGGCGCCTGGGCGGCGGGCTGCTCCTGCGCCTCGCTCGAGGCGGTGCCCTGCATCGTCAGGGCCGCCGCCAGGACCGCAGCCGCGGCGCCCGCGACGGCTGTGGAGCGCCGGGCACCAGATCGCTGAGCCATGATCGTCAACTCCTTTGCGTGGGGGAGGGAGATGAGGATGAGGCCCCTGGCGAAGAATTGTCCGCAATACCGAACAATGTTCGCCATATCGCGAACAAATTAACGGCCACGACAAGGGCCGTCAAGGGAAGGAAAATGCGCCCGCCGGCGGGGAAGGGCCCCCGGGGCGGACGCTTCTCCGGCTGCTTCTTCGACTACTTGCCGGCGGCAAAACGCATGAGCGACTGCTCGTTGCCCTGCTTGATCTTCCCGGTCTCGTTGATCACCTGAAGCGTCCAGCTCGCGCCGTTGCGGGTCGCCTTCGCCACCGCGCAGCCGTTGTCCGCGGAGAGCAGGCTCGGCCAGATGTCGGCGACCTGCTGCGCGCTGCCGCCCGAGGCGTCGTACACCTTGAAGCTGATGTTCCGCGCCTTCGTGAAGCTGCTGCCCTTCTTGTACGCGGCGGCGACGAAGACGATGGCGGTGACCCGGTCCGGCACCTTGGAGAACTCGACGGTCACGGTCTCGTCGTCCCCGTCGCCCTTCCCCGTCTGGTTGTCGCCGCTGTGCACCATCGCACCGTTGCCCAGGGGGTCCAGCGAGTCGAGCCCGGCCAGCCGCACGGGGTCGGGTCCCGCCATGGCGATGGCGATCAGGTCGAGGTCGGTGCCCTTGGTCTGCCGCAGCTTGCCGATGATCCCGCCGCTGCTCCCGGCGGTCGGGTCCCACGAAACCCCTATCGACAAGTGGGTGACACCGGTCAGGTCCGCCGGTTCGTCTTCCTTGGAGAGCGTGATCATTGCCGATCCTTCGGTGGTAAGAGAGTGCCTTGCGACGTACAGGGAACATACCTCCCTTCACCGCACAACAGGGAAGGGCGGCAGCCCCGTATCCACGCGCCCCGTCGTGCCCGTCAGCCCAGGCAGCCCGCGGCCTCCCGCGTCGCGCAGGTGCCCAGGGAGCACCAGCGCCGGCGCCCCGGGGCGTCGAGGAACAGCCAGCCGCAGTCGGGCGACGGGCACGCCGTCACGGTGAGGCGCTGCGGGTCGGCGAGCAGGTCGGCGGCGCTGCGGGCCACCGCGAGCACCGGCAGCCGCAGGCCCGTCGAGGCGGGCAGCCGCCAGCGGCCGAGCCCGTCCTCGTCACGTACGAACTCCGCTGCCCGGGCGGCGGCTTCGGCGGTTCGTGCGACCTGCCGGAAGGCCCGTCCGTCGGCCGGGTCGACGAAGCAGGCGTGCAGCGCGGTACGCAGCTCGCGGGCCTCCGCCAGCGCGTCCAGGGCCGCGGCGGGCTGCTGTTCCGCCTGCTTGAGGAGCCGGGTGACCAGCCAGTCCTCCAGCAGGCCGAGGTGGCAGGCCCACACCGCCAGCGCCCGGTAGCCGGTCAGCCACTCCGCGCCGCGCTCGCGGGCGCCGCCCCAGCCGGCCCAGGTGTTGCAGAACTCCAGGGCGGGCTGGCCGCTGGTGTGCAGCGGCAGCCGTACGTCCCGGACCTGTACGGCGTACGCGGGCAGCGGCGGCTCGTCGAGCGACGGGTCGGCGCTGAGCACCCGGGCGTGGACGTCCCGCAGCGCCGGGCCGGGGGCGACGCCCAGCTCGGCGTCCAGGGCGAGGCGGGTGGTGCGGTAGACGTCGAGCGCTTCGGCCTGCCGGCCGGCGCGGTACAGGGCGGTCATCAGCGCCGCAACCAGCCGCTCGCGCAGCGGGTGGCGGGCGACCAGGGGCCGCAGCTCGGCGGCGAGCGTCCCGGTGCCTGGGCCGCGGGGGTGACCGTCGCGGCCGGTGTGCAGCCGGTCCTCGGCGCGCTGCTCCAGGGCGGTCAGCCGCAGTTCGGCGAGGTCCCCGCCGAGCCGGGCACGCAGCTCGCCGTCGACGAGCCCGTCGAGGAGTTCGCCGCGCCACAGGGCCAGCGCCTCCTCGGTACGGCGCAGCCGCTCGCGGGGGTCGGGCAACGCGGCGGCGGCGCGGGCCCGTTCGGCGAACTCGGCGGCGTCGGTCCGCCACCCGCCGGGCTCGGCGGCGTACCCGTCGCCGCGGGTGGCGATGCGTACCCCGTACGGCCCGAGCGCGCGGCGCAGCCGGCTGACGTAGGTGTGCAGGGTGCCGCGGCCCCCGCTCCTGTCCCCGTCCCACAGCAACTCCGCGATCCGGTCCGCTGCCACCGCCCGCCCGGGGGTGAGCAGCAGCACCGCGAGCAGCAGCCGCTCCTGGCGCCGCCGGCTCACCTGGACGGGGACGCCGTCACGTACCGCCTCGAAGGGACCGAGCAGGCGGAACTCCCACACGTGGGCAGCGTACCGCCGGTTGTGGTAAGCGGATGGTGAGGCGGGCGGACCAGGCTCGGGCGCAGGCACACCACGCGAGCCGAAGGAGCCCATACCAATGCGCCGTTACGCAGCCGCCACAGCCGCAGCGCTCTCCCTGACCGCCGCCCTTGCCGCCCCGGCGGTATCCGCCGCGGAGGGTGACGACCGGGGCTGGCGCCCCGTCACGTACCCCCCGGTGAACTACCCCGCCGGCGAGCGCTGCGACTTCCCCTTCCGCACGGAGCCCCTCCTCGACGAGGTCATGGTCAAGACCATCGCCACCTACCCCGACGGCTCCCCGAAGACGGAGCTGTACAAGGGCGCCCTCATCGTCCGCGTCACCAACCTCGACACCGGCGCCTTCCACGACGCCGACGCCGGCGGCCGGTCCATCGCGCGCTACGAACCCGACGGCGCGTACGTCTACTACGCCACGGGCCCGTTCCTCGTCGGCTTCGGGGAGGGACAGGGGAACCTGCCGCGCGGCGAGTACGTGGTCGACGGCGTGTACACCGCGGCGTTCACCGCCGACGGCCAGCGGACGATTACGTGGAAGGAAGGCACGAAGAAGCTGACCGACGTCTGCGACCAGATCGACTGACCGGGCAGGCCGCCGGCTGCCCTGGCTGCCGGTGCGACGCCAGTGGCCTACAGGGCGCGGTACACGTCGCGGCGGTCACCGACGGCGACGACCCAGATGACGAGTTCGCCGTTGTCGATCGTGTAGACGACCCGGTAGTCGCCGACGCGCAGTCGGGACATGCCCTTCTGTCCGGTCAGGGGCTTGATGTCGAAGGCCGAAGTGTCACCCTTGTCCACCGCGCGCTGAAACTCTCCGAGGCGGACAAGGATCCTGCGCGCCTCACGGAGCGGCACGGCCCGCATCTGACGCTGAGCAGTGGAGGTGAACTTCGTGCAGTAGACGCCGTCAGTCATGCCTGGGTGGCCTCGCCCAGGATCTCAGCAGCGAGGTCTTCCAGGCTGACGGCCGGCTCGCGCCCTTCGGCCAGGGAGTCTGCGGCAAGTCGGGAGAGCCAGGCATCCTCGACGCGCTCCTCAAGCTGCTTGAGGCGCTGGTACTCGGCCAGGTCGAGAATCACGGCCTCGGCCTTGCCCCGCCGGGTAATGATGGTGGGGGTAGCTTCACGGCGGGCACGGTCAATGCTGTCGGCCAGGTGGGCTCGCACCTCGCCCATGGCTTCGACGATAGGCTCTCTCATGTAATCAGTGTACCAGATGTACATCTAGCGGGCGCTCCGAGCGCGCGCACTCCATGCGATCAAATCGCAACACTGTGTGGCGCAGGACTGTCACTCGGCCTCGCCCTCGCCGCACCTACGGCCCAGACCGGGCTTCCGGACGTCACCGCGGACGGCCACCTCACCCCTGTGTACGGCTGTGGTGCTGGGACCAGCGCCAGCAGTTCGCCCCGGCGAACGGCGCCGCCCTCAAGAAGGCCCTGGACGGCCTCCTCGCCGACCTGACGTAGAACGGGACTTCGCCATATGGCCGACGAGCCCACGTTGGACACGCTGTTCGCCCGCCGCCCCCACCAGTGGGGCCTGCGCGGTGATCCGGTGGTGTGGCAGGAGATGCGGGAGCGGCTGCGGGGGCGGCCGATCCCCGAGTTCCCGCTGAGCATCGTCACCATCGTGGAGTCCGAATTCGCCGCCATCACCGGCGAGGACCTGCCGACCAGACCGGACCTGGACGATCGCCGCTACGTCCGGCACCTGGCCACCGGCTCCGGCATGAGCGACGGCACCGTCTCCCTCCACTTCTGGCGCCACACCGCCCTTCCGATCCTGATCGACCGGGCCGCGGCCACTCGCGCCTGAGCAGCTCCGGCGCCGGGAGCCACCTCGCCCGCCGGGGCGGGCGGTCACCGGGGCGGGCTTCGCTCAAGCGTCCACCTCCCTGGCATCCCCTTCGAGCAGGGAGAACAGGATGCTGTCGCGCCACTTTCCGTTGGTGAAGACGTGTTCGCGGAGCGTGCCCTCGCGAGTGAACCCGAGTTTTCTGACCACTTCGATCGAGGCAGGGTTGTCAGGTCCGACAGCGGCTGTGATGCGATGCAGGAGCAACTCCTGGAAGCCGTAATCGATCAACGCCCCCGCCGCATCCGTCGCGTATCCGTTTCCCCACTCGGACCATGCGAGCGCGTAGCCCAGCTTGGCTGCCTTGACTCCTCCCAGAGCAAGGCGAGCGAAACCGATGACACGGTCGCCGGGGGGGAGGGTGACCCCGAGGTAGTACTCCGTACGAGGTTCGTCTTGCGCACGTTGAACGGCCCCCGCGAGCATCGCGCGCGCCGCCTCGCGGTCACGGCTGTCGAAAGACAGGAACCCGGTCACGCGGTCGTCTCCCACGATCTCCAAGGCGTCATCGACGTCTTCCATCGTGAACTCCCGGAGTGTCACCGATTTTCCGGTTATCCGGACGGGATACGGCACTCTGGACTCCTATCGGGGAAGTGACTTGAGCGGCGTCCTGGCGAACACCTCGATGTGCTCTTGCAGGGCGCCGCCAGCCTCGGAGAGAGGCGAGTTCCGTAGCGCCTTGTGGACTCTGAGCGCGCTGTTGACGACGCCGACGATGCGGTTCTCAGGGGCGAGTTCCAGGACAGGTTGAACCGCTTCGGCAGCACCCTCCAGCTCACCGGCCTTGATCCTGGCGATGGCCAGATCCGCCCGGCTGCCTGCCTGGTCGCCGAAGGCCCACTCGGGCCCGCTGGTGTCCTCGTACTGCTCGACCGCCCCGCTCGCATACTCCTGGGCAACTCGATCCTGTGACGGCAGCCAGGCGAAGGCGTCAGCCGTGTAGTACAACTGCCGTGTTCGACCGAATGTGCAGAGACCGCCGAGCTCGTCCAACTCGTCTTCCGCAACATGGTCCCATGCGGACTCCGCCCGGCGGATCGCCGCCTGCGTCTCTTCCGTGTTCCCGAGAACCGCCCAGGCACGGGCTTCACTGATCGGCAGCCAGACGCTAGTCGTACTGGACTTCCGATTCGCGAACTCGGTCCCGGATTGCGCGAATTTCACGGACTCTCGGGGCCGTCCTGCCCAGTAGGCGATGAGCGACTGAAGTCCCCGAATCCACGCGCGCAGTCCATCGTGGTCGGCGTTGTCCGCACACAGGAAGGCGGTACGCGCCTGCGTCATGGCGGTATGCGGGTCGGCAAGGTCGTGGCTGGCCTTGGCGAGCAACCCGCTGACGACTCCGGCGAGAAAATACAACTGCCGCGCCTGATTCGGCTGCCTGCGGTTCTCCAGGAGCGAGTAGACCGTCTCCTGCGTCGCGACCAGTTCCCCGAGGATGCCCGACAGCGGCTTCTTGGGGTAGTCAAGAGCAAGGCGGTGCACATCCTCGTACACTTGCTCCATCGCCGCGTCGGTGAGATTCCCTGCGCCTGCCATGAGGGCGAACTGCCGTGCACGTTTCGCTGCCACTTTGATGAGCTCCTTGTCGCCATCGGAGTGATCCACGGCGATAGCCAGACCGGCTGGCTGCCCTGCCGTGCCGGAAACCCCTTCACCGCACGGGCGAAGCAGTTCGTCCAGCGGCCTGCCGAACATCGCCTGTAAGACCCGGCGAGTCACGGGAGTGACGTTGGCGCGTGCGCCGCTTGCAAGTCGTCTCAAGTGGCGTGTGCTGAGGGTGGCGTCCTCGTGGAGATCCTGCGCGATCTTGTTGAACTCTGCCGCGATCTCCTCGTACGTTCGGTCCTTCCTCTGGCTGAGGAGGTACTCAAGCACTGTGCGCGGGTGCTCCCTGCCTTTGCCTGCCACCGCACCCCTCCCTGTCTCGTGAGCCCACCATGCAGCCACAGTCCAGCCGATGCGGGCCCATGTCCGCACGAGGACCGCACACGGTCCTGCAGAGGTCCGGTTCAGGCCCTCGCACGGTCACGGTGACTCATCCCAGACTCATCGTCATGGATCAGGCACAGGTTTCCCACAGGACGCAGCCAATAGACCGAGTGAGCACCCCAATCACCGACGGAACATCAGTTTTGAGGCGAGACGAGGCGAAACACGGTGCCGCGTACGACGACAGATCAGAACGGAGTGGCTGACGCTTCAGTCATGAAGTGGCAGTGGCGACGCCATCCCCGATGCGTGGGGCTGGCACGGGCGCAGTTGCGCAAGGCGTTGGCCGCGTGGGGGCTGGCCGGGATTGAAGAGCCGGCTTCGCTGGTGGTCTCGGAGCTGATGACCAACGCCGTGGTGCATGCCCGCGTACCGCCGGGGCGGGAGATCCAGACGCGGTTCGTACGGCAGGAAAGCGGCGTGCGTATCGAGGTGCACGACGCCTGCGGCACGCGGCCGGAGCAGCGGACGCCTGACGAGTGGGGTGGCTACGGCCTTCACCTGGTCGAGCACTGCGCAGCCCGGTGGGGGGTGTCCGAGCGCAAGGGCGTCGGCAAGCAGGTCTGGGCCGAGGTGGTCGAATCCAGCACTGCCCGGAGGGAAGTTACGGAGAAGGGTGAAGGTTCAGCTTGGACATCACCTATAGAACCCTAGGATTGACTGGGGTATGGCCATCACGGGACGATCCTCCGGGGTCCCGGGCGGCAACCCGGCCAGTCCCACCCGTCGATCCGGACGACACGGGGTGGGCCAGCCGGGTGCCGACCCTCTCCGCTGCACCCCGCCTCGTACGTCCGACAGAAGGGCCCTGCCCCGTGAATGCCGAGACTTCTGCCGCGGTTCAGGCCGCTCATCGGCTGCTGCACGACCTGGGGGCAGACACCATGGAGCACCCCGGGGGCACCTTGTCCGCCCACCTGGAGCGCGTCCGCCGCCGGCTCGCCGCCTGGGGAGCCCGCCCGGCGTTGCAGCTCGCCGGGCTGTGCCACGCGTTCTACGGCACCGACGGCTTCGGCCCCGCCCTGCTGCCGCTCGGCCAACGCGACCGGCTGCAACGGCTGATCGGCGCCGACGCCGAGGCGATCGTCTACTTCTACGCCAGTCGCGACCGCCAAGCCGCCTACCCCGTGCTCACCGACCCCGCCGCGCCCCTGCACGACAGGTTCACCGGTGCCGGCCGCGTGCCCACCGCCGGTGAGCGACGGGACTTCGCGGAGCTCACCGCGGCGAACGAACTCGACATCGCACAGGTCGACGACGCCTTCCGCGAGCGCCAGGGCGCGAGCCTCCTGGCCCTGTTCACCGGGTTCCGCCCGCTGCTCACCCCGCCCGCCTGGCAGGACTGCGCGGCCGTACTCGGCGCCACCCCGAACGGCCGGTAGTCAGATCATGGCAAGGACATGGTGCGTTTCGGTGGGCAAAAGTCGAGGCGTGTGGGCGTTTTGCCCCTGTTTGTAGGGGGTGTTGTGGCGAGTTCGTCACGGCGAGGTGCGCCCGCGGCCCCGGCAGGAGACAGGCCAGCCCGCCGGGGCCGTCCCGGAACGACGCCGGGTCCCGGCCGCCGGGCTTGCCCGGCGGCCGGTGTTGTCGCGCACGTATCGACGCGCCCGCGGGCCCGTCACCGCGCCGTCGCCACCTCCTGTCCCGCGAAGTGGCACGCCGCCGGGTGGCCGCCCCCGTCCCCTACGCGCAGCTCCGGCCGCTCCTCCGCGCAGACCGCCGCCGCCAGGGGGCAGCGGGTGCGGAAGCGGCAGCCCGACGGGGGGTCGGACGGGGACGGGACTTCGCCCGCGAGGGGGAGGTCCCTGGCCGTGCCCGGGCGGTCGTGGACCGAGGGGGCGGCCTTCAGGAGGGCCTGGGTGTAGGGGTGCTGGGGGGACTCGAAGACCTGGGTCGCGGTGCCGTGTTCGACGATCGTGCCCAGGTACATCACCGCCACCTCGTCCGCGATGTGCCGCACCACGTCGAGGTCGTGGGAGATGAAGAGGTACGCGACCCCCAGCTCGCGCTGGAGGTCCGCGAGCAGGTTGAGGATCTGCGCGCGTACGGAGACGTCCAGGGCCGAGACCGCCTCGTCGCAGACGATGAGCTTCGGCCGCAGCGCCAGCGCCCGCGCGATGCTCACCCGCTGGCACTGGCCGCCGGAGAGTTCGTGCAGGCGGCGGGTCGCGTACGAGGCGTCCAGGCCCACCTGGTCGAGGAGGCGGGCCACCTCCGTCGCGTGGTCGGAGGGCGGGACCAGGTCGCGGTGGATGTGCCAGCCCTCCGCGACGATGTCCGCCACCCGCATCCGCGGGTTCAGCGAGGTGTACGGGTCCTGGAAGACCATCTGCAGGTCGTGCGCCACCCGCCGCCGCTCCCGGCGGCCCGCCGTCGCCAGGTCCAGGCCCGCGAAGGAGACCGAGCCCGCGAACGGTTCGAGCAGCCCCACCACCGAGCGGGCCAGCGTCGACTTGCCGCAGCCGGACTCGCCCACGATGCAGACCGTCCGGCCCGCCCGTACGGTCAGGTCGACGCCCGCGACCGCGTCGATCCGGCGGCGGCGGCCGAGGCCGGCGCGGCCGGGGACCGTGTAGCCGGCGTGCAGGCCGCTGATGTGCAGCAGGGGCTCGTCCGAGGCCGGCTGCTGCGGGGTCGTCTGCATCGTGCTCATGACGCGGCCTCCGCGGCGGTTGCGCTGGCTTGGACCTTCTCGCTGTGGTGGCAGGCCGCCGCGTGGCCGGTCCCGACGGCCGCCAGCGCGGGGTCTTCCGTGCCGCACACCTTCGTCGCGTACGGGCACCGCGGCGCGAACGCGCAGCCCGCGGGCTGCCTGCCCGGGGCCGGCGGCTGGCCGTCGATGGGGACCAGCCGGCCGGGGCGGGCCGGGTCCGGGACGGCGTCGAGCAGGCCGCGGGTGTACGGGTGCGCGGGGGCGGTGTAGACGTCGTCCAGGGCGCCCGTCTCCACGATCCGGCCCGCGTACATCACCGCCACGTCCTGCGCGACGCGGGCCACCACGCCCAGATCGTGCGAGACGAGCAGCATCGCCATCCCCGCGTCCCGCTGCCGCCCCGCGAGCAGCCGCAGGATCTGCGCCTGCACCGTGACGTCCAGCGCCGTCGTGGGCTCGTCGGCCAGCAGCACCGCCGGGTCCAGGGTGAGCGCCATCGCGATGACCGCGCGCTGCCGCATGCCGCCGGAGAACTCGTGCGGGTACGCGCCGTACTTGGCCTCCGCGTCGGGGATGCCGACCGTCCGCATCAGCTCCACCGCCCGCTCCCGGGCCGCGTGGCGGCCGGTGCCGCGGCGGCGGAGCGTCTCGGCGATCTGCCAGCCCACGGTGAACGACGGGTTCAGCGCCGCCATCGGGTCCTGGAAGACCATCGCGACCTTTGCGCCGCGCAGTTCGCGCCACTGCCCGGCCGTGAACCCGGCCGTGTCCTTGCCGTCGATCTCGACCGTGCCCGCCGTCACCCGCGCGCCCGGGGGCAGCAGGCCCATCAGGGCCAGCGACGTCAGCGACTTGCCGCTGCCCGACTCCCCGACCAGGGCGGTGACCCGGCCGGGTACGAGGTCCAGGTCGACCCCGCGGACGACGGGGCGGGTGCCGTCGCGGCCGTCGCCGAAGCCGATGTGGACGTCGCGCAGGCGGGCGGCCGGGGCCGTTTCCGCGGTCGTGGAAGACACTCTGTTCTCCTCTCTGCTCATGTCCGGGCTCATAGCTGCGACCGCGGGTCCGACACGTCGCGGAAGCCGTCGCCGATCACGCCCACCGCGGTCACGACCAGCGCCAGCGCCGCCGCCGGCATCGTGGAGATCCACCACGCCGAGCCGAGGTAGTCGCGCCCGGCGGAGACCGTGGCGCCCCACGAGGACGTGTCGACCGGCACGCCGAGGCCGAGGAAGCTCAGCGACGCCTCGGCCACCATCACCAGGCCCACCTGCACCGTCGCCGCGACCAGCAGCGGCTGCCAGAGGGACGGCAGCACATGGCGGACCATGATCCGTACGTGTCCCGCGCCCAGCACCCGCGCCGAGTCGACGAAGCCGAGCCGGCGCGTGGCCATCGCCGAGGCGCGCGCGACGCGGGCGAAGATGACCCACCGGGTGATCGCCAGCGTGATGACGATGTTGGTGACGGACGGGCCGAGCACCCCGGCCAGCAGGATCGCCAGCAGGATGGAGGGGAAGGCGAGCTGGATGTCGCCGATGCGGGAGGCGATCGTGTCGGTCCAGCCGCCGAAGTAGCCCGAGACCAGCCCGACGACGAGGCCGACCGCGCCGCCGACGAGGATCGTCGCGGCGGCGACCAGCAGCGAGATCCGCGCCCCGGCCAGCAGGTTGGCGAGCAGGTCGCGTCCCATCTGGTCGGTGCCCAGCCAGGCGATGTCGCCGTCGTCGGTGCGCTCCCCGGGGGACAGCAGCCGGTTCGGCAGGTCGACGTCGACCGGGTCGTACGGGTGCAGCAGCGGCCCGACGAGGGCGGCGAGGACGAAGAGCGCCAGCACCCCGGCGCCTGTCCACACCCGCACCGGCACCTGCCGCGCGGCGGCGCCGGGGGCTCTGCCCGTACGCGGGGAGCCGGCGGCCTTCGCCGGCGCGGCCGTGGTCGTGGCGCTCATGCGTCCTCCGGGGTGAGACGGGGGTCGATGATGAAGTAGACGACGTCCACGAGCAGGTTCAGGACGATGTACGCGAGCGTGATCGTCAGGATCGCGGCCTCGACGACCGCGTAGTCGCGGTTGGTGATCGCGTCGACCATCAGCGAGCCGATGCCGGGCCAGGAGAAGACGACCTCGATGATGACGGCGTTGGCGATGAAGTTGCCCATCAGCAGGCCGAGCACGGTCACCACCGGGATCGCGATGTTCCGGCCGACGTGCACGTACTGGATCGTCGACTCGCCCACGCCCTTCGCGCGGGCCGTACGGGCGTAGTCCTTGCCGCCCTCCTCCAGCGCGCTGCTGCGCACCAGCCGCGCGAGCCAGCCGATGAACGGCAGCGAGAGCGTGACCGCCGGCAGCAGCACCGCGGCCGGTGACCCGTCCACGGTCGCCGGCAGCCAGTCGAGCCGGCGGGCGAAGATGAGGATCAGCACGATGCCGAGCCAGAACGACGGGATGGCCTGGCCGGCGAGCGAGCCGGTGGAGACCACCAGGTCGAGCAGCTTGCCGGGGCGGCGGGCGCAGAGCATGCCCAGCGGGATCCCGACCGCGACGGTCAGCAGCAGCGCCGCGAGCGACAGGGTCAGGGTGGCGGGGAAGCGGTCCAGAGTGTTGCTGAGGGCCGAGCCGCCCAGGCGCCAGGAGTCGCCGAGGTCGCCGCGGACGATGCCGGCGAGGTGGTCGACGTACTGCCGCCACAGCGGGTCGTCGAGGCCGAAGTCGGCGCGTACGCTCTCCAGTTGCCCGGCGGAGGCGTCGGGGCCCACGATCAGCTTGGCGGGGTCGCCGGGGACGACGCGCACGATCAGGAACACCAGCGTCAGCGCGCCGAAGGCGACCACGACGGCCTGCGCGAGGCGTTTGGCCAGGAACGCGCCCATCATTGCTCACCTCTTCTTCCCAGTGGTCCGGCCGAGTCGCGTACGACGAGTTCGGGGGCCAGGAGCGTACGGATCGGCTCCGCGTCGTCCGCACCGGCCGCTCCGTCTCCGACTCGCTCCAGCAGCCGGTCGACGCCGGCGCGGCCCACGTCGGACGCGGGCAGCCGGACCGTGGTCAGGGCCGGGTCGAGGTACGCGGAGAACGGGTGGTCGCCGTGGCCGACGACGCCGATGTCGGTGCCGACCCGCAGCCCGCGCTCGCGGAACGCCCGGTACAGGCCCAGCGCGTGGTAGTCGTTGCCGGCCAGCACCACGGCGCCGGGCCCCGCCCGGCGGGCCAGGCCGGCGCCGACGGCGTACGCCACGCCGGGGTCGAAGGGCCCCGAGACCGGCGCGCCCTCCGGCGCCGCCGCCCCCGGCTCCACGCGCACCACCGCGTCGTCCGGGGCGTCGATCCCGCGGGCCGCGAGGGTCTCGCGGAAGCCGCGGATACGCTCGGAGACCGGCGAGATCTCCAGATCCTCCTCGACGAGGTACAGCTCCCTCGCCCCGCTGTCCAGCACGTGGGCGGTCGCCGCCGAGGCACCCGCGTAGTAGTCGACGCCGACGACGTCGGCGTCCAGCTCGGGCAGGTGCCGGTTGAGCAGCACCACGGGCGTGCCGGACTTGCGCAGCCGGTGCCAGTGGTCGGCGCCGTGCTGGACGGGGATGGCCAGCACCCCGTCCACGCCCCAGCGCATCAGCTCCTCGGCGGCGCGGCGCTCGTTCTCGGCGGAGTCCTCGGTGACCATCAGCATCAGCGAGTAGCCGCGTTCGCGTCCGCGCTCCTCGATCGCGGAGATGAGGCGGGCGTAGAAGGGGTTCGACGGGTTGGTGATGACGAGCCCGAGGGTCATGGCGTTCCGCAGCACGAGGGAGCGGGCCATGGTGTTGGGCACGTAACCGAGGCGTTCCGCCTCCTGCTTGACGCGCTCGCGCGTCTCGGGGCTGACCGCGTCCTTGTCGGCGAGCGCCCGGGAGACGGTGTTGACCGACAGGTCGAGCGACAGGGCGATGTCGCGCAGCGTGGGTCGGCGGCGTGCGGTCATGGGATCCTCCGGCGCGGTGTCATCGGCGCCCCACCACGGCGAGGTCGGGCTGGTTGTTCGCGGCAGGTGTGAAGCCGGTCAGCGCCTTCGCGCGCCCGTACCCGGTGACGAGGGTGACGGGGAAGAGACCGACGGCGTCCGACCATATGGTCCCGCAGGCGTCGCCGTAGAGGGCGTCGCGTTCCGGCCCCTCCGGCGCGCCGGCGGCCTGGGCGAGGACGGCGTCGAGCTGCTTGTTCGCGTAGCCGAGGCGATTGGCCTCCGAGGTGTAGAGGCGGCCGATGGTGAAGGCGGCGTCGCCGGTGGTCACGGTGTTCGTCTGGAGGTTCATGTCCCAGTCGAGGGTGTTCAGCCGCTCCAGCCACATCGCCTTCTCGATGCTCTGCGGCTCCACGGTGACGCCGATGCCGTCCCACGCCGAGATCAGCGCCTGCGCCAGCTCCCGCGACAGCGGCCCGGTGGCGTCGAACCACATCACCGAGGTGCTGAACCCCCGCCCGAGCCCGGCCTGCCTGAGCAGCCGGCGCGCGCCGTCCGGGTCGTACGGCCAGGGCTCCTGGGCGGCGAAGCCGGCCACGGTCTCGGGGATGGGGGCGCGCATCTGCTTGCCGCCGCGGCCGAAGAGGGAGTCGACGATCTGCGGCACGTTGACGGCCTGGCACAGTGCGCGGCGGACGTCGGGGTTGTCGAAGGGCTTGCGCGAGCAGTTGAACCAGTTGAAGTAGTACGTCCAGGAGGGCATGGTCTCGACGGTGACGCCGGACGCCCCGGTGACCTCGGGCAGTTGGTCAGGCGGGACCGGCCAGAGCAGGTCGACGTCGCCGCCCAGCAGGGCGGTGATCGCCGTGGAGGTCTCCGCGATGTACGGCATGGAGACCGCCGGCAGCTGGGCCGGGCCGCCCCAGTAGCCGTCGAACCGCGCCAGCTCGACGGAGGTCGACGGGGTGAAGTCGGTGACCCGGAACGGACCGGAGCCGACCGGGCTCCGCTTCTGCTCCGGGTCGGCGACCAGCCGCGCCGGGACGATGAACAGGAGCGTGAGGTTGACCGGGAGCGAGCCGAGGGGCCCGTCGGTGGTGAAGACCACCGTGTGGTCGTCGGGCGCCTCGACGCCGGTGACCGTCGCCCACAGCGGGGTCTGCGCGGACGCGACCTGCTGCGTGTGCTTCAGGCAGGCGACCACGTCGCGGGCGGTGAGCCTGCTGCCGTCGTGGTAGCGGACGCCGCGGCGGAGCGTGAAGACCCACCTGGTGTCGCCCTCGCGCCGCCAGCCGGTCGCAAGCCCCGGCGCCAGCTCCCCGCCCTCGCGCCGTACGAGGGTGTCGAAGACGAGCCGCTTGACGATCAGCGACGCCTCGTCGACGGCGGTCGCGGCGTTGTACGGGTCCAGGTCGGTGACCGGCTGCCCGAACGCCGCGCGCAGCGCGCCGCGGGGTGCGGCGCTGCCGATGCCGCAGCCGGACAGCAGCACCGCCGAGGCGCCCAGGCCCGCCAGGGCGAGGAAGTCCCGCCGCCCCGGACGGCCCCTTGTGCTCGTCCTGGTCATCTCACCACCTCCGGGTCAAGACTTGAGGGCCAGGTAGATCAGGACCTTGACGGACGCGGGCGCGCCGTCGGGGTCTTGTGCGTCGGCCGGGTCTGCCGCCGGGTCGTCCACGACCGTGCCGCGCAGCCGCAGCCAGCCGCCGAACTCCGCCGCCGGCCAACTGTGCAGCGGCCCCTCGCCGGGGTCGACGGACTGCTCCGCACCGGCATCGAGGTCGCACCAGTGCAGGCCGTCCGGCGATATCTGGGTGCGTACGAGCATCTTCGGGGCGCGCCCCGAGGAGTCGAGGACGCGGACGAACCAGCGGGCCTCGCGGGCCCAGGCGGCCTCGTACGGCTCGGTGGCGAACTCGCCCGTCAGCGTCCGGTTCCGCTCGATGACGGCGGTGAAGGACTGTCGCATGGTCATGGGGCACTCACCGGTCCATCGAGGGTGCCGAGGCGGGACGTCAACTGTCAGTCCTTCCAGGTAGGTTCGGATGCATGACGACAGAAGCGACCACGGAAGACATCGGGTACGCCCGATACAGCTACCGTGTGCGCCTGTCGCGTACGGCCCGGCGCGCACTCGAAGTCGAGTGGGGCCGGTGCCGGTGGATCTGGAATGAGTGCGTGGCCCGGTCCAAGAAGGCGTACACCGACGGTGAGAAAGTCGGCCCGGCCACGCTCGACAAGATGCTGACCGAGGCACGCGCACGAACACCATGGCTCGCTGAAGGGGCGTCGGTTCCTCAGCAGCAGCTCATCCGTGACTTCGCCAAGTCCCGTGCCAAGGTACTCAAGGACATCAAGGAACGCGTCCCGCGGCATTGCCGGGCAGGTATGCCGCGATGGAAGAAGAAACGCGAGGCGCGCCCGTCGCTGAACTACACCCGGCGCGGCTTCCATCTGAAGGGAAGGCGCCTGCACCTGGCTGGCGGAATTGTGCTGGGCGTGGTGTGGTCGCGGGATCTGCCGGCCGACCCGTCGAGCGTGCGTGTTTACCAGGACAGCACCGGAGGCTGGTACGCGAGTTTTGTCGTGCCCGCCCAGGCCGAGAAGCTGCCTGGCACGGGCCGCGTGATCGGCATCGACTGGGGCGTGAAAGAGACCGCCACGACCACCTCTGACTCCCACGACCTGCCGCACGCGCAGTACGGCCAGGCGGCCACGCAGAAACTCACCCGGTATCAGCGGATGATGGCCCGCAGGCGTCCCGCCAAGGGGAAGGCGGCGTCTAAGGGCTACCTTCAGGCGAAGCGGCAGACCGCGAAACTGCATAGGAAGGTCGCCCGGCGGCGGCAGGACACGGCCCGCAAGTGGGCCAAGCGCGTGGTCCGTGACCACGACATGATCGCCGTGGAGGACTTTCGTCCGAAATTCCTCGCCAGGACCACGATGGCCCGCAAGGCCGCCGATGCAGCAATCGGAGCCACCAAGGCGGCCCTGGTGGAGATGGCCCGCAAGCACGGCCGTGGTGTCCATTTGGTGCACCCGGCGCACACCACGATGGATTGCGCAGACTGCGGAGCGAGAACCAAGCACGCGCTGCCTCTCTCGGAACGAACGTATACGTGCATCGCGTGCGGAGTGTCCCGCCCCAGGGACAAGAACTCCGCCCGCGTGATGCTCGTCCGGGCTGGTCTCAACCCGGCTGGTGTCGAGGGCGTAAGACCTCCGGGAGCGCCGCTCCCGCAGGCTGCCTGAGCCAGGAATCCCCTTCCTCCCGGAGGGGGAGGATGTCAACAGTCCACCGAGATCAGCACGGAGTCGAGGTACAGGAAGTTCCGCACGTCGGTGTGGGTGCGGACGGAGACGTAGAAGTTGAGCAGGTTCTGCAGCGACCCGTACTCCTCGTCGTACGGCGGGACGGGCACGTCCCGCATGTCGTGGACGACGTCGTTGACCTGGAGTTCGACGTTGCTGCGGGTGCTGGTGTCGATGACCCAGCGCAGGTAGTGCCAGTTGACCTTGGTGGGGACCTCGTTGAAGCAGAGGTCCTGCCGCTCCCCGAACTGCCGCCAGTCGGCGGGGTCGGGGGCGGTGAAGTCCGCGGTCCGCGGGAGCTTGACCTTGCCCTCGAAGTGCTCGCGGGGGGTCGGCTCGGGGACCGTGGGGTACATCCAGCGGTGCTGCACGGTGTGGTCCAGATCGGTGTTCTGGTATCGCACCACGTTGTGGTAGCGCACGCCGTCGCAGATGTCGGTCGCGACGGTGACGGCCCCGAACTGCTGCTCCGACGGGTGGTTGTTGGCGTCCCACCTGCCGCCGCCGGCGGCGGTGGCGGCGCCGTTCTCCGCCGAGGCGGCCTCCGCCTTGTACGCGAAGTACGTCTCGAACTGCACCCGGCCCCGGCCGGACATCGTCAGCCGCCGGATCGCCACGCCGGTGTGGCCGGTGACCGGCCGGGTGGCGACCTTCAGGGCGTACGTGCCGGACATGGCCCCGTGCGTGCCGACGTCGAAGAAGTTGCACGAGCTGAGCTGCGGCGGCCGGAAGTCCGACATGTGCTCGTCTACGGTGTCGAGGTCACCGTGCTGGTCGTGGTTGCCGATCAGCTCGATCCAGCCGTGCGTCCCGGTGTTGAAGTCGTCGTGGACGAGGACGCGGCGCAGCGGGTTGAACTTCGCCAGCTTCGGGTCGAGCAGGCGCGGATCGGGGTGTGGTGCGGTCGTCACCGGTTTCCTTTCTGGAGGTGGACGGTGGCGTAGGACATGTTGTGGTCGGAGCGCAGGAGTTCGGCCTGCTCCCCTTCGGTCTCGGTGGTCTGCGGAATCTGCACCCACTCGCTGACCCGCGTGCCCTCGCTGACAAAGAGGTGGTCGATCTTCGCGCCGAGCGGCAGCGGGATCTTGCCGCCGTTGTACGAGGCGTAACTGTCGCCGGTGACGCGGTCGGCGACCGCGATCGAGTCGACGTAGCCGGTGTCGGCGAAGGCGTCGATGGCGCTGGCGCCCTCGGCGTCGGTGCTGGAGTTCATGTCGCCGGCGAAGACGATGGGCAGGTTGCGGGTGTGCTTGTTGCGGAGGGTCAGCTCCTCGGCGGTGCGCCTGGCGTCGGCGTAGCGGACCTCGTCCCAGTTCTTGGTCCAGCCGTTGGGGTCGGTGGCGCCGTTCTTGCGGTACTCCAGATGCATGTCGACGACGACGAAGCGGGCGCCCGACGCCTTCTCGCGGAGCACGTTCCAGGTCATGGTCTTGCCGTAGATCTCGGTGGAGTCCGGCAGCCACAGCAGGTCGTGGGGCAGTTCGCGCCCGCGCTTGTCGAGGTGGGAGTAGCGCTCGGCGTCGTAGTACGTGAAGCGCCCGGCGCCGGACTTGAGCGGGTAGCCCTGCTCGGGGTGGCGGGTCCCGGCGTAGTCCGCGGGCGCCTCGGCGTACCCGCGCTTCTCAAGGGCGGCGGTCAGCGGCGCGCGGAAGGACTCGACGTCGACCTCGGGCTGGGTGGGGGTGGCGTTGTTGCCGATCTCCTGCGTGGCGACGACGCCGAGCCCGGCGGCGTCGATGTCCGCGGCGACGTCCTCGGCCCGCCCCTCGGCCCACGGCCGCAGCTTGGTGGCGCAGTCGCGGCCGATGACCCGCTCGCACTCCTCCTTGGTGGGCAGGCACCCGTGCCCGCACACGTTGTACGTACCGACCCGGACGTCCACGGTCGGGGCGGTCCGGGCGGACGGCGCGGGTTCGCTGCTCTGGTCCTGCCCGGCGGCGGCCATGGCACCGGGCCCGCCGAGCAGCGCGAGGGCCATCGCGACACCGGGGACCACCACGGGGGATATTGCACGCAATCTAGGACGCATCTCGGCTCCAGCCTCGACATGAACGTTAACGTGAGCGTTGCGACAGGCACATTACGCATGCGGTGGCTGGAAGTAAACGGTCCGGACGCGACGAGTGCACGTACCCGGTGGTGCTGCGCGACTACGACGACGCGAACCTGCTGATGCTGCGCGAGATGCCGGGGTCGAGGTCGCCTTCACTCCGGGCGCGCAGCCCCGACGCGCAACTGCACAGCCAGCTCGTTCCGGACAATCGCGACCGCCACGTACGCCGTCGGCCCGTTCCTCTCGACCTCTCCTGCCGTGCGGTCCATCGGCGAGTTGCCGGGTGCGGTAGCGTAGCGCCAACAGGTTCGGTTACTGGGGCACAATGGAGCTTGTTTTCAGGTCCAGTCGTTCGTCGCAAAACCTACTGTGATCGGAGCGCCTGACCTTGGCCCGCACCAACTCCGCCACCGAGCTGTTGATCACGCTCGTCGCCGGCCGCGGCAGGCTGCACGAGCAGATTGAGGGCCAGTTGCGGCTCGCGATCCGCAACGGCACTTTGCGACCGGGGGCGGAGCTTCCGTCTTCACGAATGCTCGCCGCGCAGCTCGGGGTCTCGCGCGGGGTGGTGGTCGAGGCTTACAGCCAACTGATCGCCGAGGGCTATGTGACCGCCCGCGAGCGGGCGGCGCCGCGCGTCGCCACGCACGCCGTCGGCAGTGGCGGCCGTCCGGTGGACCCGTTGGCTCCGCCACCGTCGACCCTCCGCTTCGACCTCTCCCCCGGGGTGCCGGCGCTCGATGCCTTTCCTCGCGGCGCCTGGATCTCTTCCCTGCGTCGCGTGTTGCGCGAGATCGGCGACAGCGAGTTCGGCTATCTGACGCCGGCCGGCCACCCGCGGCTGAGGGAGGCGTTGGCCAACTACCTCAGTCGGGTCCGCGGCGTCGCCGCCTCCGCCCAGTCCGTGGTCATCACCCAAGGGGCGACGCAGGCCATCGGCCTGGTCAGCGCGGCGCTACGCGCCCGCGGCATTGAACGGATTGCTGTCGAGGATCCGTCGCACAATGAGGAGCGCGAGGTGATCAGCCGCGCCGGAATCTCGATCGTCCCGGTCCCGGTCGACGGTGAGGGAATCCAGGTCGACGCGCTCGAAGAGAGCGGCGCGCAGGCTGTCCTGTTGACGCCGGCACACCAGTTCCCGACCGGGGTGCTGCTCTCGCCGGAGCGGCGCGAGCAGTTGCTGCGATGGCTCGACGGGGGCTATCGATTTGTGATCGAGGACGACTACGACGCCGAGTTCCGCTACGCGGTGAGCCCGGTCGGGGCCTTCCAGGGACTGCGGCCGCAGGCTGTCCTCTACACGAGTTCGGTAAGCAAGTCGCTGATGCCGGGACTACGCCTTGGCTGGTTGCTGCTGCCGGATCACCTCGTCAACGAAGTGATCGAACGTAAGCGCTACGCCGACCTCGGCTCGCCGACTCTCGACCAGCTCACCCTGGCCGACTACCTCGAGCGGTCGGAGATGGACCGGCACCTGCGGCGACTGCGGATCCGCTACCGGAAGCAGCGTACCGCGCTGCTGGCGGCACTCGAAGACCACTTTCCAGGCTCGCGCGTGCTCGGCATCCCGGCCGGCCTGCACTTGGCGGTAGAGATCAACGTTCCGAACGAGAACGACTTCCGGCGCCGCGCACTCGAGGCTTTGATCAGAGTCGGCGGGATCGCCGAGCACAGCATCGCCGCCACTCGACCGCCGACACTCCTGGTGGGCTTCGCCGCGCACCACGAGCGAGCCTTGAAGGAGGCCGTCGAGCGCCTGGCCGAGGTCGCCAACGTGTAGCAGAGCGATCTTGCACGTGTCGAGTCATCCTTCGGGGCTTCACTTCTGACGATCTGGTCCTAGTTTCTGGCGAAGTTCTGGCACTGGTTATCGGTCCAGATCAGATCTAGGTTCGCCTCCTGCCCTGCAAGCCCGGGGGGCAGTGACCGAACCCGAAAAAGCCGAAGGAGACCTTCCTGTGGGTGCGCGTGTTCCGGAGCCGTTCCGGATCAAGATGACCGAACCGATTCGCCTGCTGGACAAGCCGTTGCGGCAGGCGGCACTGGAGGCGGCAGGACTGAACCCCTTCCTCCTCAACAGCGAGGACGTCTACATCGACCT
The DNA here is from genome assembly GCF_059570535.1 of Streptomyces sp. CNP082. Classification (NCBI taxonomy): domain Bacteria; kingdom Bacillati; phylum Actinomycetota; class Actinomycetes; order Kitasatosporales; family Streptomycetaceae; genus Streptomyces; species Streptomyces sp. CNP082. Next base: position 17,001 of record NZ_JCANSZ010000041.1, on the reverse strand, counting down.
CTGCACAGACAGCGGCACGGGCTCGATGACCGATCGCCAGTGGGCGGCGCTGATGACAGGGGACGAGGCGTACGCGGGCAGCCGCAGCTTCAACCGGCTGGCCGAGACCGTCGAGCTATTGTTCGGATACCCGTACACCATTCCGACTCATCAGGGGCGGGGTGCCGAGCAGATCCTCTTCCCGGAGCTGGTCCAACGGACCGGCTCTGAGGAGCCGGCATTCGTCTCGAACTACCACTTCGACACGACCAAGGCACATGTCGAGCTTGCCGGGGCCGAGGCTGTCAACGTGCTGACTCCCGAGGCTATGAACACGACCACCGACCATGACTGGAAGGGCAATTTCGATCTTGTCGCCCTCGAGAAGGTGATCGCCGCCCGCGGCGCGCAGAACATTGCGGGCGTGATCGCGACCCTCACGTGCAACAGCGCCGGCGGGCAGCCGGTCTCGATGTCCAACCTCGCCGCCGCCTCGGCGATCACCCGCGAGCACGGCATCCCCTTCATTATCGACGGCGCCCGCTACGCAGAGAATGCCTGGTTTATCCAGCACCGCGACCCGGCCTTCCACGCCCGCGAGATCGCTGAGATCGCCCGCGAGATGTTCTCCTATGCCGACATCTTTACGATGTCGGCGAAGAAGGACGGGTTGGTCAACATCGGCGCCCTCTGCTGCTTCAAGGAAGACGAGGACCTGTTCCGCGCCGTGCAGATGCGCTGCGTGCCGATGGAGGGCTTCGTCACCTACGGCGGCTTGGCCGGCCGTGACATGGAGGCCCTGGCGGTCGGCCTCGAAGAAGGGATGCGCCAAGAGCACCTCAACTACCGCATCGCCCAGGTCCGCCATCTCGGCGAGAGGCTGAAGGCCGGCAACGTCCCGATCCAGTCCCCTACCGGCGGCCACGCGGTCTTCGTCGACGCGGCAAAGATGCTGCCGCACATTCCCGGCGAACTCTTCCCCGGCCACGCGCTCGCCTGTGAGCTCTACGTCGAGTCCGGCGTCCGCGCGGTCGAGATCGGCTCGCTCATGCTCGGTCGCAACCCGCGCACAGGCGAGCAGGAGCCCTCGCCTCTGGAGCTGCTGCGGCTGACGGTCCCACGCCGGGTCTACACCAACGACCACATGGACTACATCGCAGACGCGATCATCGCCCTCAGCAAACGGGCCCATGAGATCCGGGGGATGACCTTCGAGTTCGAGCCGCCGGTCCTCAGGCATTTCCTTGCCCGTTTCACGTGGGAGGAAAATGCGGCAAAGCCGGTCGGGTCAGGTGGGGAGTACGGCGAAAGTCGTTGATGCGGCGGTCGAGGCATTGCCGTCCTGCCGACGCCCGTTCGCGACCGAGAACACGTACTGCACTGGATCACCTGGCGCTGCCATCATCAAGCCGTTGCCACCGACTGCCACCAACGACGTCACCGGCTGCAGGACACCCCGTGATCGAAACTGCAGCGGGGCGGGGGCCGGTAGACCTTGCCGGGGGACTACCGCAGTTCGGCGAGGAGTTCGGGGGAGAAGTTGTTGCCGGTCACGATGGTGGCGAGGGTGCCGGCCGGGAAGCGGTGCTGGAGTGCCGCGGCGACGCCGAGAGCGGCGGCGGGTTCGAGGATCAGGCCGAGGGTGTCCCGTACCGTCCGCAGCGCCTCGCGGATCTGGTCGTCGTCGACGAGCACGACGTCGTCGACCACCCCGCGCATCCGCGCCACCGCATCGGGCACCGGCACCCGCACGGCGACGCCGTCGGCGATGGTCCGGGCCTCGGGGGTGGAGAACGGCTCGTCCCGGCGCCAGCTTTCGGCCATCGCGGGGGCGCCCGCCGCGCAGACCCCCACGACGCGGGTCCGGGGCGCACGGGCCTTGGTCCAGCAGGCCACGCCGCCGATCAGGGCGCCGTTGCCGAGCGGTACGAGGAGGGTGCCGGGCAGCGGCGCGAGTTCCACGGCGATGGTGCCGGCGCCCTCGGAGATGCGCGGCTCGTGCCCGTCCTCGACGAAGAGGCGGCCGGGGGCGCCGTCCGCGTAGGCCCGCGCGGCGTCCTTCGCGGCGTCGAAGTCGTCGCCGGCCAGGACCACTTCGGCGCCGAGGTCGCGCATCCGGGCGACCTTGACGGGGTTCGCGCTGCGGGCGCAGTACACGGTGACGGCGATGCCGCGCGCGCGGCCCGCGTAGGCGATGGCCTGGCCGAAGTTGCCGGCCGAGGCGCACACCACCTGCTGTCCGCCGGTCACGTCGTGCATGAAGTAGTCGGCGCCGCGGCCCTTGAAGGAGCGGATCGGGTTGCACATCTCCAGCTTGAGCGCCAGGTCCCGGCCCACCCGGCGGGCCAGTGCGGCGTCCTCGACGTACGGGCTGTCCCGGAAGACGGGATCGACAAGGCCGGCCGCTTCCTCGATGTTCTGCACCTGCAGGGGCTTCACCATCTGCGTATCGTATACGATAGGCGAATGGCCGTACGATCGACTCTCCAACTCGGCGACCCCGCACTGCGCGTGCCTGCCACCGCCGTCCCGGAGCCGGGATCAGCACAGACCGCCGAGACCACAGCCGACCTCGCGGACACGCTGGCCGACTGGGTGGCGCGCACCGGATACGGCCGCGGCATCGCCGCGCCGCAGATCGGCGTGCCCCACCGGATCGTCCACCTCCACCTGGACACCCCCTGGACGCTGGTGAATCCGCGCATCGTGGGACGATCCGAGACGACGTGGGAACTGTGGGACGCCTGTCTCAGCTTCTCCGTGCAGTTCTTCTGCAAGGTCAGCAGGGCGACGTGGGTGGACGTGGTCTACCAGTCCCCGGACGCCGAGCAGCACAGCCTGCGCGCGGACGGCGACCTCGGCGAACTGCTCCAGCACGAAATCGACCACCTGGACGGCATCATGGCCGTCGACCGGATGACCTCGACGACCACCCTGTGCATGCGCTCGGAGTTCGAGCACCGCCACCGCGATGAAAGCCCCTACTGATGACCTCGTACCCCGTCGGCGCCCCCGAGCCCATCACCCGGGCCGAACCGCTCCGCGAAGCCGTCTACCTCCGCGTCGTCGACCTGATCTCCTCGGGCGAGTACGCCCCCGGCGCCCCCCTCACCGAGGCCGGCCTCAGCCGCACCCTCCAGGTCTCCCGCACGCCGGTACGCGAAGCGCTCCTCCGCCTCCAGGCGGAAGGCGTCCTGCAGTCCGCCCTCGCCCGCGGCTTCACCGTACGTCCCCTCATCCGCCGCGACGCCGCCGAGCTGTACCCCGTCCTGGCGACCCTCGAAGCCCTCGCCACCCGCACGATCACGTCGCTCGACGCCGTCACGACGCGGCAGCTCCACACCACCCTCGACGAACTCGCCCAGTGCGCCGACCCGGTACGCCGCTGGCAACTCGACACCGAGTGGCACACGACGATCGCCGCGGCGGCGGGCAACAGGCACTTGCTGGGAATGCTCACCCGACTGCGCACGAACCTGTCCCGCTACGAACTCGCGTACATGCGCGAGGTCAAGCACCGCGCGGAGGTCGACCACGAGCACCGGAAGGTGCTGGCGGCGCTCGCCGAAGGCGACTTCGCGCACGCCGCCGACCTGCTGGAGAAGCACTGGCACGACGGCATGCGCACCATCCTCGACTGGCTCGACGGCCACGCGGACCGGCCCGCATCCTGACCGGAAAAATGCCGGGCTTTCCGTGTGGTGCGGACCGCCTGGCCCGGATTAAATACCCGCCTCATTGACCTGATTCGGCGCGCGTTCGCATGGTGCTCCGTAGCCCCGGATCAGTCGATCGAGGAGAGTGCGACGGATGAGCACCGGTACCGAGTACGGGTGGCGCACCAGCCGGGGCCGTGCTGGCAGGCACCGCGGGTGCCGTGGGCGCGCTGGCGCTGCCCGCGGGCGCGGCGTCCGCCGCCACCGGCGCGGCGGGCGCCGCAGACGCGGCGGCGGCGGCCGGGGAGTCCCCCGCGAACTGGCCGGACCCCGAGCCGTACGGGCTCGCCGACACCAGAGCCGATCTGTGGCCCCGCGAGGACGCCTGGAGTGGACCGGCGGCCCAGCGCGCACCGGGTGCGGCAGAACTCCACGCCGCAGGCGGTGGTCCGCGGCGACGACCTGCTCGACGTGCTCGGCGGCGCCGGCTACCAGCTCTTCTACGCCGGGAAGACGCACATGTACCGCGGGCGGAAGGAGTTCTTCGACGCCTTCTCGGGCCCGTACGGGCACGAGAGCGGACCCGACGAGACCACCGAGCAGCAGTAGTTCGCCGCCTGGCTGCGCTCCATCGACCACGGGCCGACGACCGAGGCGACCCCGTTCCCGGTGGAGCTGCAGTTCGCGCACCGCATCGTCTCCGACGCCATCGGGCAGATCAGCGCCCGCGACCCCGGCAGGCCGTTCTTCTCCTGGGTCTCCATGCCCGAGCCGCACAACCCGTACCAGGCGCCGGAGCCGTACTTCTCGCTCTTCGGCGAGGACGAGGTGCCGGCGCGGGCCTGCGGGCCCGAGGCGGCGGAGGCCAAGGGCGGGGCGTACAAGTGGCTGCGGGAGCTGGTGGAGGAGAAGCGGCCCGGGTACGACCGGCTCTGGCGGCGCTATCGCGCCACGTACTGCGGGATGCTCCGGCTCATCGACGACCAGTTGCGCCGCCTCGTCGACCACCTGCGGGCGCAGGACGTCTGGCGCGACACCCTGCTGGTGTTCCTCGCCGACCACGGCGACTACACCGGCGACTACGGCCTGCAGCGCAAGGGCGCCGGGATGCCGGAGGTGCTGGCGCGGGTCCCGCTCGTCGTGCACGGCTGCGGCGTCAAGCCCCGCGACAACCGGCGGGACTTCGTCTCGCTCGCCGACCTCCTGCCCACCGTCTGCGAGGCGGTCGGGCGGCCCCTGCCGCTCGGCGTCCAGGGCCGCAGCCTGTGGCAGATCCTCACCGGGGCGGACTACCCGGCCGCCGAGTTCGCCGACATCGTCACCGAGCGCGGCTACGGCGGGCTGCCGTACCCGGACGACGCACGGCCCGAGCTGCACTTCCCGTACGAGGGGACCAGGTACGACGAGCTGAACAGCGTGACGCAGAGCGGCGCGTCGCGGATGCTGCGGCACGACCGCTACAAGCTCTACCAGCACGTGGACGGCACGGGCGAGCTGTACGACGTCGCCGCCGACCCCATGGAGCTGCACGACCGCTTCGACGACCCGCGGCTGCGGGACGTACGGACCGACCTGACGCAGCGGCTGCACCGCTGGGCGCTGCGGCTCACCGACGACCTGCCCGCCGGGCAGTACGACCCCCTCCTGCCCCCGCACAACTGGCACCGGCCGCCCGGCGCCTAGCCGCGCCGCGCGCCCGCCGGGGCGCACGGGGCCCGCGCGTCCCGCGCGTCCCGCGTACCAGGAACGTTTTGGCACTCCCGCACTCCGCATGTAGCGTGTGCGCCTTCTCCGGCCCGGCCGTCGCGCCAACTCGCCGGGGACACCGCGCAGTCGAGAGTGAGCGAAGGTCGAAATGAAGCACGGCATACGTGGGCGCCGGGCCGCCGTCGCGGCGGCCGGGACGGCGGCGCTGCTCGCGCTGGCCGCCTGCGGCAGCGACGACGAGGGCGGAGCGAGCGGCGGTCCCGCGCAGGCGGACGCCGTCGAGGCGATGCGCGGCGTCAAGTCCGTCCACGCGACCGGCGAGATGATCCTGATCGCCGACCCCGCCCAGATCGACGTGCAGGTGGACAGCGAGGGCAACTGCGCGGGCAGCGCGAAGAGCGACGAGGGCGCCGTCGAGTTCGTCATGCAGGGCGACACCGCGTGGCTGAAGCCGGACGCCGCCTACCTGGAATCCGAATGGATGTACGACGCTCCGGTGATCGCCGAGGTGGAGGGCTCGTACCTGGAAGAGGCCAAGTCCGACGCCCCGTCGGCCCTCGCGGACCTGTGCAACCTGAAGACGTACGTCAAGCAGACGGACAGCGTCGTCTCGTTCAGCCCCGGGATGACGCAGAAGGAGCAGACGGAGCACAAGGGCGTCGCGGTCGTCCCGTACGTGAACGAGGACCCCTCGACCAGCGACGGCGCCAGCATGAAGATCGCCGCCGAGGGCAAGCCGTACCCGGTGGCCATCACCGACCCGGAGGGCGCGGAAGTCGACCTGGCCTTCTCGGCGTTCGGGGAGCCGGTCAAGGCCGAGGCGCCGGCCGCGGACTCGGTGCTGACGGAGGAGCAGCTCTCGGACATCCGGCTGGAGACCATGTAGCGGGCGGTGGGGGCGCCCGTTTCCGGGACGGCGGCGGTACGGGTCGGGGGGCCCGTACCACCGCCGTCAGCCGTCTCCGCCTCCGCTTCCGACTCCTGCGGCGCACCTGCCCCTGCCTACGATGGAGGCATGGCTGGGGCGAGCGGTCTGCTGATCGCGGGCCGGTACCGGTTGGACCGACCGGTGGGGCAGGGTGGCATGGGCCGGGTCTGGAGCGCTCGCGACGAGCTGCTCGACAGGCAGGTCGCGGTCAAGGAGATCCTCTTCGCCGCCGGCGTCGAGGACAGACAGCGGGACAAGCAGCTACGCCGCATGATCACCGAGGCCCGCGCGGCGGCCCGCCTCAACCACCCCGGCATCACCACCGTGTACGACGTCGTCGAGCACGACGGCGCCCCGGTGATCGTGATGGAGTTCGTCGCCGGCAGCTCCCTGGCCACCGTACTGCGGGAACGGACCCGGCTGCCGGTGCCGCGGGTCGCGGAGATCGGGGTCCAGGTCCTCGACGCGCTGGCCGAGGCCCACGCCGCGGGCGTGGTGCACCGCGACCTGAAGCCGGACAACATCCTGGTCACCGCCCGGCGCGCGGTGATCACCGACTTCGGCATCGCCGCCATCGCCGACGCGGCAGGACCCGAGAGCGCGACGGGCCTGACGACCACCGGCGGCATGCTGGGCACTCCCGCGTACGCCTCCCCCGAGCAGTTGAGCGGCGAACCGGCGACGGCCGCCTCGGACCTGTGGTCATTCGGCGCCACGCTGTACGCGGCCGTCGAGGGCCGCCTGCCCTTCCACGGGGCGGACCTGTGGACGCTGCGCCAGGCCGTCTGCGAATCCGACCCGGCGCCCTTCCGCCACGCCGGCACGCTGGCCCCGGTCCTCACGGCGCTGCTGGCCAAGAACCCCGCCGACCGCGCAACCCTCGCGGCAACGGCGGCGTCCCTGACCCGCCACACGTCCCGTACGGCGGCAGCCCCCGGGGCCCGCACGCCACGCCGCCGCCCCTGGAAACTCCGCCCCACCCGCCGCACCACGCCGGCCCCGCCCACGTACGCCGTGGAGGCCACCCCGACGCGGATCACGCGGGCCGACCCCGTGGAGGAACTGGAACGCGCGGCACGGGAGCGGCTGCACAGCCAACTGGAGGTCCACCTCGGGCTCCTGGACGTCATCGCCGAGTCGCCGCCTTCGGACGCGGACCTGCTGACGGGCCTGAAGAACCTCAAGGACACGCACACCCACCGGGTGAGCCGCATCCTGGAAGACGAGGAACACAAACTCCACCGCTTACGCGACCACGAAGACGCGGAGTCGTGGCAGGCCATCGAGTCGTACGCGGCCCGCCACGGCGAATGGCTAGCCGCCCACCGCCGCACCCTCGCCGCGCTCGATACCACGCTCCCGCTGCCGACGACCCTCCTGACGGGAGAAAGCGCGCATCAGGCCCTGCTCGCAGCGGTCGACACCTTCCGCACCCACATGCTTGAACTCCTCTCGGACTGAGCGACGGCGAGCGGGCGCGGGGGGGGCGTGCCGGCGGGGGGTGCGTCTCGTTGAGCAAAACTCGGCCCGCGTGGGCGATTTGCCCCCGTATGGCGTGAGGGTTACCCAGAGTTTGTCCCCGTCGCGCGCACCTGAGGGCTGCCGGTGCGGCGGCCCGGCAATGGTGACAGGGCGTCAGGCGGTGAGGTGTGCGCCGCCGTCCGTTTCGAGGACGGTTCCGGTGATGTTGGGGTTGGTGGCCAGCAGCACGACGGCCTCGGCGACGTCCGGGGCTGTGGCTATGCGCTTGGCGGGCAGGGCGTCGGCTGCCTGCTGGAAGAGGGCTGATCGGTCCTCGGCGGCGAGTCCGTCCCACCACGGCGTGTCGACGTACCCCGGCGAGACGGCGTTCACCCGGACCGGCGCCAGTTCGGCGGCGAGCGGTTGGACGAGTCCTTCGACAGCGGCGTTGAGCGAGCCGACCCCGGCGGTGCCGGGCAGTGCGGCCCGTGCGGTGACGGCTCCGACAAGGGTGATCGAGGCGTCCTCGCCGAGGTGGGCGAGCGAGGACTGGAGTGCGGTGACCGTGGGCCAGTACTTCTCCTCGAACGCCTGCCGCAGGCCGTCGAGGGGCAAGTCGGCGAGCGGGCCGAGCCCGCGCCTGCCGCCGAGGGTGATGACGAGGTGGCGGATCGGGGCGATCCGGGCCGCGAGCGCCGCGACCGCCGCCGCGGCGGCGGCGTCGAGTACGTGCCCGTGGACGTCTCCGCCGATGGCTGCCGTTGCGTCGTGCAGTCGCTCCGGGTTGCGTCCGGCGATGTGGACCGCGTGTCCTCGACCGGCGAGTTGCCGGGCGACCGCCAGGCCGACTCCCGACGTGCCGCCGATCACGAGTGCAGTGGACATGCTGACTCCTTATTTCGATACGTCGCGTCTCACATCAGCGTAGCACCGTTTCTAGACGTGGCGTCTCGGTATGGTTAAGCTGGCATCCATGACCGGCGCTACGACACCCGCCCGTGGCCGCAAGCGAAGCGAGCAGACCCGGCTCGCTATCCTCACCGCGGCCTACGAGCTGACGACCGAGGTCGGCTTCCAGGACCTCACCGTCGAAGGCATCGCCGCCCGCGCGGGGGCAGGCAAGCAGACCGTGTACCGCTGGTGGCCCACGAAGGCGGACGTCCTGCTCGAAGCGCTGGCGCTCAAGGCGGACCTGAAGGTCTCCACCGCGGACCAGGGGGCCTTCGACGCGGAGCTGGACGCGTTCCTGCGGGACTCCGCGGCCCTGCTGGCATTCCCGGGGGTGGCCCCCGCCCTGCGCTCCCTGATGGCCGAGGCGCAGCGGGACGCAGACTTCCGCCGCCGCTTCCAGGACGGCTTCCTGATCAAGCGCAGGACGGCGCTTGAGACCATCGTCGAGCGGGCTGCGAAGCGGGGCGACAAGCCTGCTCACCTGACGACAGCCTTCGCCGCCGACGTGGTGTTCGGTCTGATCTGGTACCGAGTCCTCGCCACCGAGCGCCTGCTCGACCAAGGCGACATCACCGCCATCCGGCGAGTGCTGACCGACCACCCCGGCGAGGAGTAGCGCATGCCCGATCGAACCATCGTCATCACCGGAGCCACCGACGGGCTGGGCCGCGCACTCAGCGGCGCCCTCGCCCGCCGGGCGGGCGTGCCGGCGGGGGGTGCGTCTCGTTGAGCAAAACTCGGCCCGCGTGGGCGATTTGCCCCCGTATGGCGTGAGGGTTACCCAGAGTTTGTCCCCGTCGCGCGCACCTGAGGGCTGCCGGTGCGGCGGCCCGGAACTTCGCCTCGGTGCTGGACCAGGCCGAGCACGGGGAAACCATCGTGATCACTCGCAACGGCAGACGCCTGGCGATCCTCGGGCCCGCGCCACGCGGGAACGGGGCCGCGCTCGCCGACGTACTGGAAGCACACGCCGCGACCCTCGACGAAGACTTCGCCTCCGATGTGCTGGACACCCGGGAACTGCTCACCCTGGAGGACCCGTGGGAAGGGTGATCCTCGACACCGGCGTCCTCGCTTCGGCTGACCGTGGTCGGCTTGAACTGGCCAAGCTGTTGCGTGACCGCGACGACGACATCACCATCGCCGCGGTCACTGCGGCTGAACTGCTCCAAGGCGTGGAACTCGCCGGTGACGAACTCACCACGCGAAGGCGCCAGGCATTCGTCGACGCGGTGCTCGCCGTAGTGCCTGTGGATGACTACACGCTGGATGTGGCTCGTGTGTACGCCCGACTGCTTGCGTACACACGCAGGTCGGGCAGGCCGCGTGGGGCACACGACCTGATCATCGCGGCCACGGCGATCGCTACGAACCGGACGGTGGCGACCACAGACGCCAAGGCGAAGTTCGATGAACTGCCCGGCGTGGCCGCGGAGATGATCGTCGCCGGGTAGCGATGCAGGCTGGCCGCGGGCTTCGGCCGCGGGGCGTCTCCAGCAGGGCGGCCGGGGCCTCAGAGGTAGAGCTGTTGTTCGCAGTCCTGGCAGTAGGTCTTGCCGCCGCGTTTCCCCGTCCGCGCGTGGTCGCACCCCCCGGCGCGGGACGTCGCGCCGGGGGTACGGAGCCGGGGGGACGCCTCGGCCGTGCCGCCCGCGGCGGCGCGGTGCCGGCCTTCCCCGGGCGGGGTGCGCGGCGGTACGTAGGCGGGGAGGGTCAGCGTCGCGTAGCGGGCGGCGCGGTGGCCGCGGCGGTCGCGGCCGTGGGCCTGGGCGCGCACCATGTGGTCCAGCTCGGCGATGCACGCCCCGCAGCCGTACATCTCACCGCCGGCCCCCGGCGTGATCACCGACCCCACCCACACCACGGCCACCTCCTCCCGCCGGCAGAACAGCCAACACGCGCCCGACTGCCACCCGTTGCCGTCCCCGGCCCGCGCCACCGGCGGCCAGGCGTCGCGCCACGGCCGCTCCACGGCGGGCAGGAACCCGTCGCCCCCCGGCCGGTTCGCAGTCACTGCGGGATCTCCCGCTGCCGGGTGCCGCGGGACCGGAGGGCGGCGGCGAGCGCGCGGGCGGTGGCGATGTTGCAGCGCCCCAGGTCGATCAGCCCGAGCGGCGCGGCCCCGGTGCACGAAACGGGGTCGAGTCCCAAGGACGGCAACACCACCCCTGCCTCCTTCAGCGCCTCCCGCAGTTCGTCGCACGCCTGCCCGGCCTGGGTGACCCTGTCGGGCGTCTGGGGGCTGCCCATCGTCGCCATATCCGTCGCTCCTTGCCTCTTACTTCCCGGGTCCCTCGTCCGGGTCGGTAATCACGAAGTGTGCCGCCAGCATCACCGTCGCGACGTACTCTCAACAGGCCAAACGGCGTTCCAAGGCACGTGGAAAAGAAAGGGGATTGAACGAATGACCGAGCCATTATCCGAACTGAGCGACGAGCCGGGGAACGGCCTTGAGTGGTTCGGGCGCGAGGTGGCGGCGGCCCTTGCCCACAAGGGCGTCAACCAGCGCCAACTGGCAGACGCTACGGGCTACAAGGAGCCGTACGTGTCGAAGGTGAAACACGGCAAGGCGCGGGCGTCGATGTACTTCGCCGAAGGGTGCGACCGGTACTTCGACACGTCGGGGTACTTCGCCCGGCTGCTGGTCCGGGTGAGCGAACGCGGGCATCCCGGCTGGTTCGTGCCGTACATCAACCTGGAGAAGCAGGCCAGCCGGATCGAGAACTACTCCAACTCCTTGATCATGGGGATGCTTCAGACCGGGGATTACGCGGAGGCCACGTTCCGGGCCACGCAACCACGCGAGAGCGACGACCAGATCAGGGCCAGGGTCGAAGCCAGGCTGACCCGTCGCGAGGTCATGGAGCGCGACAAGCCGCCGCTGCTGTGGGTGATCCTGCACGAATCGACGCTACGGACCGAAGTGGGCGGCCGAGCCGTCATGGCCGACCAGCTCCGCCACCTTGTCTCCGTCGCAGGAAACCCCCACATCACGCTCCAAGTTCTGCGCTTCGCAGCGGGTGCCCCCGCGTCGCCCGGTCCGTTTATCCTGCTAACGCCAGACGACGGGGCAACAGTCCTGTACTCGGAGAGCAAGGGGCAGGGGCACGTGACGGACTCCGCCGCGGCGGTGGACAGCGCGCGCACGGCGTACGAGCGTCTGCGGGCCTCCGCTCGTGACCCCGACGAGTCCCTGGCTCTGATTCGGGAGATCGCGGAGGAGTACACCAGATGAGCAGCACACGGTGGATCAAGAGCACGTACAGCGGCGGCAACGGCGGCGAATGCATCGAGTGGGTGTGGGTCAAGAGCACGTACAGCGGCGGCGACGGGGGCGAGTGCATCGAGTGGGCGCCGGACCACGCGGCAACCACCGGCGAGATCCTGGTCCGCGACAGCAAGAACCCCCACGGCCCCGCCCTCAGCTTCGACACCGCAGCCTGGTCCGCATTCGTCACCGCCGTCCAGCGGGACGAGTTCGGCACCCGCTGAACGCCTTCCCGGCCCCGGCCTGGGCACCCCCCGGACGGCTCCGGGCAACCGGAGCCGTCCGGGGGTGGGCCCGGTCGTCGGGTGATCCGGGTCGGGCGATGTACGGGGTGGGCGGCGATTGCACCTCGCCGTGACGAACTCGCGGTAACCCGCCCCCAAAATCAGCCCAAATCACCCACCCGAGCCGAGTTTCGCCGAACGAGGATCACCCGCCCCGCCCGGCCGGGGTGGGCATTGCGCCGGAAGGGCCGGCGGGGAAAGCTGGTCGGTGGTGTGGTGCCCTCGACGGAGTGGGTGATCGGTGCGGTGACGGACAGTACGCCGGAAGCGTCGGAAGGGCGGGGGGAGCCGGCCCGTACAGACGGGGAGGGATCCGTCCGGAACGTGGTCGACGGGGCGGTCGACGGGGTCGTGGTGCAGGTCGGCACCGTCGCGGGGGACCTGCACGTACAGCAGGCGCCGCCACCCGTTGTGGTGCCGCGGCAACTGCCCCAGTTACCCGGGCAGTTCACCGGGCGGGGCGACGAGTTGGCCTGGCTCGCCGAGGCGCTCGATGGTGAGGCCGGGGCCGGGCAGGGCCGGCCGCTGGTGATCTCGGCGATCGGCGGGGCCGGCGGGATGGGCAAGACGTGGCTGGCGCTGCGGTGGGCCCACCAGCACCTGGACCGGTTCCCGGACGGGCAGTTGTTCGTCAATCTGCAAGGGTTCGACCCTTCCATGGAGCCGGTCACCCCGTCGGCGGCGCTGCGCGGTTTCCTCAACGCTCTCGGGGTGGAGCCGTCGTCGATCCCCGCCGGACCGGAGGAGCAGGCGGCGCTCTACCGGAGCGTGGTCAGCGGGCAGAGACTGCTGATCCTCGCCGACAACGCCCGCGACAGCGCGCAGGTCGTCCCGCTGCTGCCCGGCACCGCGACCTGCACCGTCCTCGTCACCAGCCGCACCTCGCTGACCGGTCTCGTCGCGAGCCACGGCGCGCTGCCGCTGCCGCTGGACGTCCTGGCCGAGGAGGAGGCACGGGAGCTGTTACGCCAGCGCGTCGGCGCGGAGCGCATTGCCGCGGAGCCCGGGGCGGTGGCTCAGCTCGTGGAGATCTGCGCCGGCCTGCCGCTCGCGCTGGGCATCGTCGGCGCCCGCGCCGCCGCCAGTCCGCACCTGCCGCTGGCTGCCCTGGCCGACGAACTCGTCGACACCATCACCAGATTGGAAGTGCTGGAGACGGATGACATGCGGGTGAACCTGCGGGCGGCCTTCTCCTCGTCGTACCGTGCCCTGTCGCCTGACGCCGCGCGGGCGTTCACCTTGCTGGGGGTCGCGCCGGGTACGGACATCGGCCTGCCGGCCGCCGCCAGTCTCGTGGGGTGGCCGCTGTCGCGGCTGCGGCTGGTCATGCGCGAGCTGGAGCAGGCGAACCTGTGCCGCCGCGACGCCGCCAACCGGTTCCGTATGCACGACCTCATCCGGCTGTTCGCCCGGGAGCAGGCCGAGCGCGACCTCCCGGAAGACGACCGTCTCACTGCGCTGCGGCGGGTGACGGACTTCTACGTCCACACGGCGTGCGCCGCCGATCGGCTGCTCCACCCGCACCGGGAGCCCGTCAGCCTGCCCGAGCCCGTCCCCGGGCGGGTCTCGCAGACGTTGACGGACGAGGCCGGGGCACTGGCGTGGCTGGAGGCGGAGAAGCCCAACCTGGGGAGCGCACAGCAGGTGGCGATCGACCGCGGGTGGCATGCGGCGGTGTGGCAGCTCATCTGGGGCCTGGGCACGTTCCACCTGTGGCGGGGCTACGCCCAGGACAACTACGCCATGTGGCAGGCCGGCCTGGCCGCCGCCCAGCGCCTGGCGGATCCGGTCACCCTGTCGCTGGCCCACCGCTCCGTCGCCTACACCTGCGCGCCGCTGAACAGGTACGACGAAGCCGCCGCGCACATGACGCAGGCGCTGGCCTGCGCGGACGAGGCCGACTCCGCCAGCGACAAGGCGCACAGTCACTTCGCCTTCGCGTGGATCCGCGGCCGGCAGGGCAAGCACGACAAGGCGCTCTTCCACGCCCTGGAGGCCAAGCGGCTCTTCCAGGTACTCGACGACGAGATCTGGCTGGCGAGAGCGCTCAACACCGCCGGCTGGCACCACGCGCTCCTGGGGAACTACGCCGAGGCCCGGGAGTCCTGCGAGGCGGGACTGGCGTTGTGCCGCCTGCGCGGCAATCGGGTCGGCGAGGCGAGCACCCTGGACAGCCTGGGGTACATCGCCCAGCAGACCGGCGACTACGCGAAGGGCCTGGAGCACTACCACCAGGCGCTGGCCCTGTACCGCGACTCCGGCAACGCCCACAACGAGACCGAGATGCTGGAGCACGTCGGAGAGATCTACGTCGCCCTCGGCCGGCACGCTGAGGCCCGTACCGTCTGGGAGCAGAGCCTCGCATGGTACGAGACCCACGGCCGCCCCGGGGACGCGGACCGCCTGCGGCAGTGGCTGGCGGATCTCCCCGCCGCGCCCGGCTAGGAGTCGGACCAGGTGCGGGTGGACAGCACCAGCAGATACCCGTCGGGGTCCCGGAGCGTCACGCCCCAGGTGTCCCAGTACGGATTGTGCGCCGGCACGCGCTTCCCGCCGTGCCGCACAAGCCGCGCCACCAGGGTGTCGGGCACTGGTTCGCCGAGGTAGACGACCAGAAGGTCCTCGGGGGTCGGCCGCGGCTCCACGGGGGCGGCGGGGTCGCGGACGAGTTCCAGATGCCAGCTTCCCCGGGGCCAGCCGACCATGAGAAGCGAGCTCTCGCCGGGGGTGCCGTCCGCCTCATGCCGGTACAGGACGTCGAGCCCGAGGCCCGCGACCCAGAAGCGTTCCGCTGCCGTCAGGTCGCGCGAGGGACGGGCGATGCGGATGTGTGCTGCGGCGTCGGCCGGCATGGGGTACCTCCTGATCCTGGTCGGAGCGGCCCGGCGGACCAGCGTCCGCATCCGTGGGCTCGGTTGGCAGCGAGCTTAGAGATCACCCGCCCGTACGCCATCGGTCCCTGGTCCTAGTACTCCAGTCGCAGTTTGCTATCGGTGCTGGTCAGAAGCGCTATTCTGAGTGTACTTGGTTGACGTGCCGTCAGGTGTGGGTAGTTCGTGACCTTGGGTGCGGTAGGTCGTTGTACTTGTCGTGCAAGATGATGTGCGGCCCGATGTCTGGTCGGCGGAGCTGGAAGAGCTGCTGGTGCGGATCGGTCACCGGTTCGGGCGGGTGGATCTGCGGTTGCGCATGCGGGCCTATGTGCGCGGGCTGCTGGGACCGGTGGGCCGGAAGAACGGCTGGCAACTGGCTGAGTACGCCGGCCACAGCACTCCGGCCGGGTTGCAGCACCTGCTGAGCCGGGCCTGCTGGGATCCCGATGAGATACGCGATGACCTTCAGGAATACGTCGCCGAGAAGCTCGGTGAGCCCGGCGGTGTGCTGATCGTGGACGACACGGGGTTCCTCAAGAAGGGCGTGACGTCGGCCGGGGTGCAGCGGCAGTACTCCGGCACCGCGGGACGCACCGAGAACTGCCAGATAGGCGTCTTCGCCGCGTATGCCTCACCGAAGGGGCGGGCGCTGGTGGACCGGGAGCTGTACCTGCCGAAATCCTGGACCAGCGACCCTGACCGCTGCGCTGCGGCGAAAATCCCCCGGCAGCGGGAGTTCGCCACCAAGGGCGAGCTGGCCAGGGCCATGGTGGCGCGGGCGCTGGCCTCACCGCTGCCGATCGCCTGGGTGACCGCGGATTCCGCCTACGGCCAGGAGTGGCGCTTCCGGCGGATGCTGGAGGAAGCCGGCGTCGGCTACGTCCTGGCCGTGCCCAAGTCCCAGCACGTCCACGCCGTGGGCCGCATCGACTTCGCCATCGCCCAGGCCCCCGACGAGGTGTGGGAACGCCATTCTTGCGGCGACGGCGCGAAGGGCCCGCGCGTCTACGACTGGGCCGCAGCTCGCCTGCCCACCATTGACGACTTCGACGGCGAGAAGCCTGCCCACCACCGGTGGGTCCTGGCCCGCCGCAGTCTGACCCGGCCAGAGGAGATCGCTTACTACCTCGCCTACGCACCCACCGGCACCAGCATCGCCGAACTGGTGCGCATCGCCGGAACCCGCTGGGCGATCGAGGAAGCCTTCCAGGCCGCCAAGAACGAGTGTGGCCTGGACCAGTACGAAGTCCGCCGGTATCCAGGCTGGTACCGGCACATCACCCTGGCCATGCTCGCCCACGCCTTCCTCGCTGCCACCGCTGCCCAAGCCAGCACAAGGGGGGCAGCAGAAACGGTTCCGGCGCCCTGGCACCGCTCACCGTGGCAGAAATCCGGCGACTCCTGGCAACTGGCCCTGCCCAGCCCCATCTCCGGCGCACCGGCCACGCACTGAACTGGTCCAGATGGCGCCGCCGCCACCAAGCCACCGCCCGCCGCTGCCACTACCGCACCCGAGGTCACGAACCACCCACACCTGACGGCACGTCAACCAAGTACACTCAGAATAGCGCTTCTGACCAGCACCGATAGCAAACTGCGACTGGAGTACTAGGTCGTGTCCGCAAAGTGGTTGGTGCGTTGGTCTGTTCGTGGTGCGTCGTCATGAGCTGACTGATCAGGCGTGGGTGGTGATCGAGCCGTTGCTGGCTCCTTCGCGGATGGGCCGTCCGGTGCGGGATCGCCGTCAGGTGGTCAACGGCATCTTGTGGAAGCTGTCCACCGGAGCGGCCTGGCGGGATCTGCCCGAACGCTACGGCCCGTGGAAAACGGTCTACGAACGCTTCCGCCGCTGGTCGGCCGACGGCACTTGGAACCGGCTGCTGGCCCACGTCCA
>NZ_JCANSZ010000040.1:0-72955 GCF_059570535.1 Streptomyces sp. CNP082 | reverse complement strand
GCGGGTGGGCAGGTGGGCGCGGGTGGGGAGGCGTGTGCCGGGGTGGGTTGCCGACGTCGCGCTGGGGTTGCTGATGGGTGCCGGCGTGCTGGGCCGGGGGCTGGACGAGGCGTGGGGCCCGGTCGTGCCTGTCGCGGCGCTGCTTGCCGCCGTCGGCGTGGGGTTGTGGCGTCGGTTGCCGGGTGCCGCGCTGGCGCTGGCGTGCGGCGCCGGCGTGCTGGTGACGGCGCTCCGGATGGCGGAGCCGGGGCTGGTCGCGGTGGGGCTCACCGGCTACCGGGTCGGCGTCGTGAGCGGGCGGCGGACCGTGCTGCGGTCAGGCGTGGCGGCGGTTGTGGGGCTGTCGGCGGGGGTTCCGCTCGCCGAGGCGGCAGTCGGCGCGAACAGCGCCGAGGGGCCGCTGCTGCTCATCGCCGTGCTGGCGGCGGCTCTCGCCGGCGGCAACGGTGTGCGCGGCAGACGGGCGCTGGAGGTGGCGCGGCGGGAGCGGGAGCGGCGGCAGGCGGCGGAGCAGCGGCTGCACATCGCGCGTGAACTGCACGACTCGGTGGGGCACCACATCGCGGTGATCAACGTGCAGGCGGGAGTCGCCTCGCTGCATCTGCGGTCGCGGCCCGGGCAGGCGGAGGAGGCGCTGGAGCACGTCCAGCACGCCGCGCGCACCGTGCTGGGCGAGCTGACGGCGGTGCTCGGCGTGCTGCGTGACCCCGACGGCCGTGATGCCGGCGGCCGTGACCCCGACGGCCGTGATGCCGGCGAGGAGCCCGTGCGGCCACCGGCCGGGCTGGCGGACCTGGAGCGGCTGGTGGCCGACGCGAGGACGGCCGGGCTGCGGGTGGAGTGGAGTGTGTCCGGCGAACCCCGGGAGCTGCCGCCGGCCGTCGGTCTTTCGGCGTACCGCGTGATCCAGGAGTCGTTGACGAACGCGGGCAAGCACGGCAGCCGCCACGGGGTCGTACGGCTGCGGTTGTCGTACCGCCCGGACGAGCTGTGCATCGACGTACAGAACCGGGCTGCACGGCCTCCCGGTAGGGTGAACGGCGCAGGTGAGAGCGCGGACAGCCCTTCTGGCTACGGGCTGGCCGGCATGGCCGAGCGGGTCGCCGCCGTCGGCGGCACGCTGCACGCCGGGCCGCGCGGCGGCGCAGAATTCGTGGTGCTGGCCCGGCTGCCGACGGGCGGAGAGGAGAGCGGCGGATGACGGTCCGTGTCGTGCTCGCCGACGATCAGACGCTGATTCGCGCGGGGGTCAGCTCCCTCATCGACGCGGCCGACGACCTTGAGGTGGTCGGTGAGGCGGCGAACGGCGTCGAGGCGGTGGAGCTGGCCCGCAGCACCCGCCCCGACGTGGTGGTGATGGACATCCGGATGCCGGAGCTGGACGGTCTTGAGGCCACCCGCCAGATCGTCGCGGACGACGGTCTTGCCGGGGTCCGGGTGCTGGTGCTGACCACCTTCGAAGTGGACGAGTACGTGCTGCGGGCGCTGCGCGCCGGTGCCAGCGGCTTCCTGGGCAAGGGCGCCGGCCCGCGTGAACTCGCCGACGGGATCCGGCTGGTGGCACGCGGTGACGCGCTGCTGTCGCCCACGGCGACTCGCGGCCTGATCACCCGGTTTCTGGCCCGGCCCGACCGTACGGACGGTGCGGTCCCGGAGTTGCTGAAGGTGCTGACCCAGCGGGAGCGGGAGATCGTCGCGCTGGTGGCCACGGGGATGAGCAACGACGAGATCGCCGAGCGGCTCTTCCTCGCCGAGTCCACGGTCAAGACGCACCTCAAGCGGTCCATGGCCAAGCTGGGGGCACGGGACCGGGCGCAGGTCGTGGTCATCGCGTTTCAGACCGGCCTGGTGACGGCCTCGGGCTGAGCCCGCCCGTACCACCCGCGGGGCAGGCCCGACTGACCCCGGTGAGGGGACGCCGGCGACACCCGCCGCCCGGCACCGTGGCTCCCATGATTGAAGTCACCGAACTCACCAAACGCTACGGGTCCACCGCCGCCGTGGACCGGCTGTCCTTCAGCGTCCGGCCCGGGATCGTCACCGGCTTCCTCGGCCCCAACGGCTCCGGGAAGTCCACCACCATGCGCGTCATCCTCGGCCTGGCCGCCCCGACCGCCGGCACCGTGCGGGTGGGCGGACGCGCCCCCAGCGAGCACCCGGCGCCGCTGCGGGAGATCGGGGCACTGCTGGAAGCCGGGGCCGGGCACCCGGGCCGGTCGGCGTTCGATCACCTGCACGCGCTGGCGGCCACGAACGGCATCGGCAGGCGACGTGTCTCTCAGGTGCTCGACCTGGCCGGGCTGACCGACGTGGCCCGGCGCCGGGCGGGCGGCTTCTCCCTCGGCATGTCGCAGCGCCTGGGCATCGCCGCGGCGCTGCTCGGCGATCCGGCGACCGTCGTGCTCGACGAGCCGGTCAACGGGCTGGACCCGGAGGGCATCCTGTGGATCCGCGACCTGCTGAACCGGCTCGCGGGAGAAGGCCGCACCGTCTTCGTCTCCTCGCATCTGATGCGGGAGATGGCCGAGATCGCCGAGCACGTCATCGTCATCGGCCGCGGCCGGCTGCTGGCCGACCTGCCGGCCGAGGAATTCACCGGCACCCTGTCCGGACGCCGGGTGTCGGTACGTACCCCGCAGGCCGACCGGCTGGAGAAGCTGCTCCTCGGCCCCGACGTCACCGTCACCACCGCCGGCCGGGACGAACTCCTGGTCGAAGGCGTCGCCGCCGAGCGGATCGGCGACCTCGCCGCCGCGCACCAGATCCCCGTCCACCAGCTCACCACCTCACAGGCATCACTGGAGGAGGCGTTCATGGAACTGACCCGCGACGCGGTGGAGTACCGCGCGCCGGAACCCGCCGGGAGGGCCGCCTGATGACCGTACTCACGACCGATGGCGGCGCGGACACCCGACGCCGCGGCGTCACCCTGCCCCGGGTGCTGCACTCCGAGTGGATCAAGCTCCGCTCGGTTCGTGCCCTGACCGTCGGCCTGGCCGCGACGGCAGTGCTGCTCATGGCCCTGGGCCCGCTCTCCTCCTCCGCCATGGCCAAGACGTTCGCGGCGGGCACCGAAATCGACGACGCACCGTTCGTCCCCACCACCCCGTTCGGGGCCGTCCTGGGCGGCGTGTTCTTCGCCCAACTGCTCACCGGAGCGCTGGGGGTGCTCTTCATGTCCACCGAGTACGCCACCGGCATGATCCGCGCCAGCCTCGCCGCCGTGCCCACGCGCCTGCCCCTGCTCTGGGCGAAGGCCCTGGTCTTCGGCGCGGTCGTGGCCGCTGTGAGCCTGGTCTCCGTGTCCGTCTCCTTCCTCGGCTCCGTGCCGCTGCTGGACGGTCACGGCGTCGCCCCGTCGCTCTCCGATCCCGGTGTGCTGCGCGCCCTGGCGGCCACCCCCGCCTACCTCGCCGGCATCGGCCTGATCGGCGTCGCCCTGGGCGTGCTCATGCGCAGCACCGCGCTGGCCGTCACCACGGTGTGCTTCGCGGTCTTCCTGCTCGACTCGCTGGCCGGCCTGCTGCCGGCCTCGCTCGCCGACGAGGTGACGCCCTATCTGCCCGCGACCGCGGGCAAGGCCATGCTGACGGTCCAGAACCAGCCCGACCTCCTCGACCCCCTCCCGGCCTGCCTGGTCTTCGCCGGCTACGTCATCGCAAGCCTGGCCGCCGCGGGAGTGGCACTGGCACGCCGCGACGCGTGACGGGCGCCTCTGGCGCAGGGCACGGGCCGTCGGCGACATCTGTCGAACCAGTGCATGGTTGGGGCCGGTCCACGCCTCCTCTGTTTCCGGCGGGGTGAAGGAGATCCAACGCCTGTGGTCACTGTGAGGAAGGTCCACGGGTGGCGGTGCAGTGGGCTTCTTGCGCAGCCATGACGTCGTCTCCGTGCTCGAACGCCCAGGCACCGACGGCGTCGATGGGGGCCAGCAGGGAACGGCCGAGTGCGGTGAGCTGGTAGTCGACCCGCGGTGGTGCGGCCCCGGGGTGTGCCTGGCGGTGGACGAGCCCGTTGAACTGCAGGCGCCGCAGTGTCTCGCTGAGGACCTTGGAGCTGATACCCCCGATCTGTTCGCGCAGGTCGACCGGGCGCCGAGGGCCTTCGCGCAGCGCCCAGAGCACGACCGCGTTCCAGGTGTTGGACAGCAGGTCGAAGGCCAGGCGGGCGCGGCAGTCGGCGAGGAAAGCGTCGGTTGTCACGTACCAAATGGTGCCCGACGAGCCCCGTAGCGTCGTCGTGACGGTCGAAGCAGAAGCAGTCCTGGGAGGGAACCGCGCGATGAGAATCGGTGTGCTGGGGACGGGCAACATGGCGGACGCACTCGCCACCCACTGGGCGCGAGCCGGCCACGACGTGGCCATCGGGGGACGGGATGTGACCAAGGCGGAGCGGCTCGCGGCGCGGATCGGGGACGGTGCTCAGCCTGCCGGTCTGGCTGCCGCGGCCGAGTTCGGTGAGGTGGTGCTGGCCGCGCTGCCCTTCGGCGCGGGAGCGGAGGTGGTGCGGGAACTGCGGGCTGCCCTGGACGGCAAGGCACTGATTGATTGTTCCAATCCGGTCGGGCCGGGCTTCCGGTTGCTGACGCCGGGCGGCAGTTCTGCCGCTGAGCAGCTGGCTGCGGCAGCGCCAGGAGCGCAGGTCGTCAAGGCGTTCAATCTCTGTCACGAGGATGTGTGGCGCATGGCGCCGCCCGTCTTCGACGGGCGGCGGCTGGCCGTTCCGGTCTGCGGGGACGACGAAGCGGCGCTGGCGCAGGTTCGTGCGTTGGTGCGGGACGCCGGCTGCCAGCCCGTGGCCGGCGGCGGCCTCAACCGAGCGGGCCTCCTGGAAGCGACCGCCGCGCTGTTCATCGGCCTGTGGGTCGGCGAAGGCGCCGACGTGCAGGCGATCGCACCCCCACTGGCGTACGCGACAGGACCGGGCCCGCAGGGACCGGGTCGCAGCGTGGTGGGGTCGAGTACCTGAACATCTGAGACGCGGGTCTACGCCATCGCCCTCAGGGCCGTGATCGTCCTCCGGAGCGGTCGTGTCCCTGATCGTGCTGCGTGCGCCCGCCGCGCAGCACCCGGCCGGACCCGGAGGGCTCCAAGGCAGGAGGGCGTGATCACCGCCGCTTGCGGGGGACCTGCGCCGGGACGGCGCGTACCAGTGCGTTGACAACGCGGTCGGGCGTGTCCCGGCCGTTGCCGTCGTCGGTGACGTTGACCAGCAGTCGCGTCAGGTACCGCATGGCGGCGGGCGAGGTGACGATGCGGCGGCTGAGGAACGAGGCGAAGGCGGGCTTGGTCTGGAGGTCTGCCCAGAGGTTGCCCAGCCGGTAGTAGCGGCCCAGGCGGCGGTGGATCTCCAGCGGGTAGCGCTGGAGCACCCGCTCGCGCGAAGGGCCGGCGGGGCGGGTGAGCGCGGTGGCGGCGGTCTCGGCGGCCAGCTCGCCCGCTTCCATGGCGTACGCGATGCCCTCGCCGCTCCACGGGCTGACCATGCCGCCGGAGTCCCCGGCGAGCAGCAGGCCGCGGGTGTAGTGCGGCAGCCGGTTGAACCCCATGGGCAGGGCCGCGCCGCGCACCGGCCCGTCGGCGGAGCCGGGGTCCGTCAGGCCCCATTCGGGGGGCGTACGGGCCAGCCAGGCGTCCAGCAGCCGCCGCGTGTCCGGCTGTCCGGACGGCGCGCCGTGGACCAGGCCGAGGCCGACGTTGACGCGGCCGTCACCCATGGGGAAGACCCAGCCGTAGCCGGGCAGCGGCGGGCTGCCGGGCCCGGTGCGCAGGTCTGCCCAGATGTCGAGGTACGGGTCGTCGTGGCGGGCGGCCGAGTGGTGATAGCGGCGGATGGCGGTGGCCATGGGCCGCCTGGGCACACGGTCCACGCCCAGCGCCACGGCCAGCCGTGCGGCCACGCCGTCGGCCGCGATGACCAGCGGCGCCTCGAACACGGCGGGCTCCTGGCCGGCTCCCACCCGGGCTGCCACGCCGCGCACCCGGCCGGTGCGGTCGAGGACGGGCTCGATGACCCGCGTCGCGGTGCGCAGGCGTGCACCCGCCTCGGCGGCGCGGCGTGCCAGGATCTCGTCGAAGTCGTGGCGGGAGCGGGTCAGGCCGTAGCCGGGGAATCGGGTGTTCTCGCGCCAGTCGATCTCGACGACCGTGCCGTGGGAGAAGAACCGCACGCCCCGGTTGCGGTGCCAGCCGGGGCCATCGGTGTCGATACCCATCCGGATCAGGTGGCGCACCGCGCGGGGTGTCAAGCCGTCGCCGCACACCTTCTCGCGCGGGAACTCCGATTTCTCCAGCAGCAGGACGTCCCGGCCCTGCCGGGCGAGGTGGTACGCGGCGGTCGAGCCGGCCGGGCCCGCTCCCACCACGATGACATCGGCGGACTCGGAGGTGCTGGGGCTGTGGGGCATGGCACCAACCCTTCGGGTACAGGCGGCCGATGGCAAGAACGCCACGCGCCAGAGGATGCCGCCCCATGCCGGGGCCGGCGGCAGGGCCCACCCGCGGAGACCGGCAGGCCGTACGCCCCCGCCTGGAATCGCGCGATAATGGGAAAAAGGGACACACTCAACGGGGAAGTGGTCCGCAATGATGTTCTGGTCCGACCATGTCAGCGGGTGGGGCTGGTTTGTGATGTCCCTGAGCATGGTCCTGTTCTGGGCATTGATCATCGCCGCCGGAATCATGCTGTACCGCGCCTTCGCGCACGACGGCGACCACCACCACCGCCACGCCCCGGCCGGGCCCTCGCCCGAGCAGGTACTCGCCGAGCGGTTCGCCCGAGGCGAGATCGACGAGGAGGAGTACGAGCGGCTCCTGACGGCGCTGCGCCTCTCCCCGCCCGCCACGAAACGCAGATGACTCCGGCCCGCCTGCACCCTGGGCGGGCGGCGGAATCCGGCCAACCCGTCGGCAGGAGGATGCACCCACGACCAGCCACCATGCCGCTGGCGTTACGCCCCGCTGACCGATGTCCTGGCCGGATGTCACGGTGGTTGATGCGTGCGTGCGGCGCGACGGCGGGGGCGGTAGCCCCACGGCCGTCACCGACGACGACCCGGCGGCGACGGACGCGGACCGGCGTGCGGTCGCTGCTGCGGCCGGCACCTCGCACGCGGCGTTCCTCGGCCCGGGGCGGACGCCGGACGGTGGCTGGCCGGTCCGGTTCTTCACCGCCACCGCCGAACTGTCCGGCTGCGGCCACGGCACCGTTGCCGCGCAGGCCGTCCGGTTGAACCGCACCGCGCTGGGCGAGCTGAACGACCGCCAGCACACCGGCGGGCGCGCGTTCGACACCGTCGCGATCCGCCGCCCCGCCGGCATCGAGGTGTGGTTCGACCAGGGCCTCGTCGCGCTGCGTCACCCGGCACCGGACGAGCGCGCCGCGATCGTCGCCGCGCTCGGGCTCACCGCGGACGATCCGCATCCGACCGACGCGCCACGGATCGCCGCAACAGGCCCGACTGCAAACTGCGTGGGCTGATGCTGGACCTTGCGGCGTATGTCTTTTGAGGTCACGACGTCACCCGTGCCCCGGCACGCTTGTTGAAGGCCAGGCCGGCGAGCGTCTCCCAGATCAGCCGGTGGGCATTGTTGACCGTCAGGTCGGCGTGGTCGTACGGAGGGCAGACCTCGGTGACGTCGAGTGCCACCACGTTGGTCTCCAGGGCGATCCGGCGGACGGCTCTGAGCAGATCGGCCGGAGCGAGCCCCCCGGGCTCAGGTGTCCCGGTCCCCGGGGCGAACCCGGGGTCGAGCACGTCGATGTCGATCGAGATGTAGATGCCGTCCGTACCGTCGGTCGCCTCGGCGATGACATCGTCCATGACCGCCTTGATGCCGCGCTCCCAGATCTCCTGCATCGGGTGATGGCGCATGCCCTGCTCGCGCATCCACTGCTGCACCTCGGCCGGTGGCCAGTAGCCCCGGAGCCCGACCTGGATGAAGTCTCTTCCGGCGATCGCTCCCGACTCGATCAGCCGCCTCATCGGTGTGCCGTGACTGGCGAGATTGCCGCGCAGAACATCAGCCGTGTCGGCGTGCGCGTCGAAATGGATCATCCCGATCCGGCCGTGGCCGTGATGCGCTCCGACGGCCATCCCGCTCGGCCACGTCACCGAGTGGTCGCCCCCGATCACCACGGGGATGATGCCGCGGTTCACCACTTCGGATATCCGCCGGCGGATGGCGTCTCGGGAGAGCTCCCACATGCCGGGCAGGACCAGCGCGTCCCCGTAGTCGACCACGTTGAGGTGGTCGAAGATCTCGATCTCCAGGTCGAGGTGGTAGCTGCCCGCGTCGTAGGCGCTGGCGCGCAGTGCCCGGGGCCCGAAACGAGCACCGGGACGGTTGGTCGTGCTGTCGTCCCACGGCGCGCCGATCACCGCGACGTCGGGCCGCCACTCGTCGAGTTGTTCCGGCTCGGTGAGGTGGGGCCGCCGGCCGAACGTCGGCACTCCCAGGTACGAGGACGCATCAAGTTGGGCCTGCATGCCGGGCGGTAGGGCCGGTCGGCCACCGGCCGTGGCGCCTTCGCCACGTGTTTGCTGTGTCATGCGGTGGAGTCCACAGCAGCGACGATGCCCCGCCAATCGATGTAGCCTGGGGCTTAATGATCAGCTTCGCGCTGGGCGTCGAGGATCTCGCCGACACCAGGTTCGCCGTCTCCCCCCTGCAGGAGACCGTGCTCAGTCTGCGGGTGTTGCGGGATCCGGGCCTGTCCGCGTTGCACCTGCCATGGCGCAGGGCCGTCCTCCCCAGGCTCGGCGCGCTGGACACCGGCCTGCTGATGTCCTTGGTCGGAAGGCGCCACACGGTTCCCGACTTCCTGACCCCACGGCCCACGAACTTCGCCCCGTCCTTCGAACACGAACTGGCCGCCGTCCGCCGCACCTCCCCTCACGTAGTCCGCCGGGAACTTGAGGCCGTGTACGCCCCCGACCCGCTTCCCGCACCCTTTCACCACGCCGCCGCAGCTTTCGCCGACGCCCATGCCGACGACACCAACACCCCCGTCGCCGGACTCCTCGACACGGTCTGCGGACTTCTGCAGCAGTACTGGGAACTCGCCATCAGACCGGCATGGCCGCAGATGCAGCTCGTGCTGGAAGCCGACATGACCTACCGTGCGAAGCAGTTGGCCGTCGGAGGCGCCCGCCTGCTCTTCGCCGACATGCACCCGAACCTGCGCTGGCACGACGGAGTGCTGCACATCGACAAGGTGATCGGCAACTACCGCGTCACGGCCTCCGGCCGCGGGCTGTTGCTGATCCCGTCCGTGTTCGCCCACAAGCCGGCGCCCCCCATCAGCCCGGACGAACCACCGGTCCTTGCCTATCCCAGCCGCGCGGTGGCGACGCTGTGGGCCCCGGCACCGGCCGCCGACGCGACCGCTCTCGCCTCGCTTCTCGGTACGCCCAGGGCCAGACTGCTCCGTCTCCTGCAGGAGCCGCTGGCAACAACGGAGATCGCCCGCCGCCTCAGGGTGACCCCGAGCGCCGTGTCCCAACACCTTCGCGTGCTGTACGACACGGGCCTGGTCACCCGGGCACGCCACGGACGGCGGGTCCTGTACCGCCGCAGCCCCCTCGGCGACCAACTGGCCAACCGCCATCCGGCCCCGTAGATCCCTGCGACCAGCTCCGCCGGCCGGCCGCCAGTGCGCTGACCACGAAAGTCCGCCGGGGTGGCTGCCTGATGCCGTCTCCCGTCCTTGACCTTGACCTTGACGCCAGGGTGGAGCTTGACCCCGGATCTTGGACACCCGGGATACGTGGATCTTGAGTCCAGGAGAACGGATGTCCTGTGGTCGTGAAGCACTATCCGCCGGAGTTCAAGGCGGATGCGGTCGCGTTGTACGGGTCGCGGCCGGGAGGCGACGATCAGGTCGGTCGCCGCTGGTCTGGGGGTGAACCCGGAGACGTTGCGGAACTGGATGCGGGCGGCCGGAGCGAGCCGGCCACGGGGGCGCCGGGCAAAGGCGCCCGCCGAGCGCCCACGCCGCTGGGGGCGGAGAACGCGGCCCTGCGCAAGAGGGGCTGGCACGGATCTGGCACGCGGACCCGCGCCGACCCCACCCAGCAAACAACCCCCGGGCTGCTGGCCTAGGGGGTTGTCGCGGAGCGGGCGACGGGAATCGAACCCGCGCTCTGAGCTTGGGAATCCCGCGACCTCGGCGCTGCCATATGGTCCTGAGCTGCGGTGACGTGCGTCTTCCGGATACTGGTGGAGCACCTTCTCTGACCCTTGTCGACCCGCCTTTGCCACGGCGTGTGGCACGCGAATAGCCCGAGGGCAGCACCTCCGGCCGGGCTCGGCGTGCGCGTGGCCGTGGCTCGGAGGAGGTGTTGTTGCGGTGCGTCGGGTGTCGCGGCGTTTGCTCCCGCGCGCGGCGCCGGTCCTGTCGGGCTGGCGGTGTGACGTACGTCGTGACGGTGGACGCTCAGATCGCGCAGCTCGCTCCGGAGTTGGATGGGCTGCAGCGGGTGGGAGCGGTCGCGCTGCTGAAGCAGGGGTTCTACGGCCGTCGCGCCCGAGCCGGACCTCTACTTCAGCACGCATACTTCGGCGCCACCCGCGGCAGCGCCCACACCATCACCGTGGCCGCCAGCGCCTTCGGCCCCGTCGCCGTCTCCGTCGGCCACGACCTCACCGGCAGCTACCCCGTCACCCTCCTCACCCTCGCCGCGATCCCCGTCGCGGCGGTATGCGCGGTCGTCGTTTCCCGCCCACCCGGTCGTACAGCGGAGGAGCCGAGCGCCGCCCGGTCCTGATCCCGACGGCCCTAGCTGTCCACGGGCGGCAGGCAGAGGGAGATCAGCGTTCGGACCTCGGCAGGCGTCCGGGCGCAGATGATTTCCACCAGTGTGTTCCAGTCGGTGGTGAAGGTCTCGGGGTCAGCCGCCCCCGCGGGGTGGAAACGTACGCGGACCTTCGCGGAGTACCACTTCTTGCGGTGAACCAGCGTGCCGACGGTGGGGATGTGGTGTCGGCCTCGAATGCCGGCGAGTCTCCAGCCGAACGGCGCCCGGATGGGCAGGTCGATGTACGAGTCCTCGTCCGGCGGTTCCATCAGCAGTGATCCTCCGTTCATGTCCGCCTCTCCGGGACCCGGGCTGATGCCGCTACGTACATAGGTGGCTGTCTATCTAAACCTAGGGACAGGGACGGCGCCCCGCGCGACGGGGAGGTGAACTCCTCCCTAACGGCGGTGCTTGATCTCGCCGCGCCGCTCGTCGGGCGCGATGGGTTAACGCGGCCGAGCTGGAAAGAACAAGATCCGTCTATATAGATGACTGGCTATAGTTCATTCCCCCGTGGGGGCTGATACACCGTCTGTTCATATAGGCGGACTTCGATTCATTGGTGTCCGAGCGGAGCGCGCTGCGCCCGTTCCACCGGCTGGGCATCCCGGCAGACATCAGGATCGAGAGTCTTGTGAACACTTCCACTACGTTCCGCCGGGTCACCGCTCCCGTGGCCCTGACGGCGGCTGTCGTGCTGGTCGCGAGTGCGTGCGGCGGTGAGGACGCCGGCGGGGGCTCCGGCTCCGGCGGCGAGGGCAAGGCGCTGTCGGGCAGCGTCAAGGCCGACGGCTCCAGCACCGTGGCTCCGCTGACCACCGCGGCGGCCGAGTTCTTCAAGGAGGAGGAGAGCGGTGTGAACGTCACCGTCGCCACCTCCGGCACCGGCGGCGGCTTCGAGAAGTTCTGCGCCGGCAGCACCGACATCTCCGACGCCTCGCGTCCGATCGACGACGAGGAGAAGAAGGTCTGTGAGGAGAACGGCGTCACCTTCGAGGAGTTCGCCGTCGCCAACGACGCGCTTTCTGTCGTGGTCCACAAGGACAACGACTGGGTGGACTGCCTGACGACCGAGCAGCTGAAGAAGATCTGGGAGCCCGACTCCAAGGTTGACAACTGGAACCAGGTGGACCCGTCCTTCCCCGACGAGCCGCTGAAGCTCTTCGGCCCGGGTACGGACTCGGGCACGTTCGACTACTTCACCGACGCCGTCAACGGTGAGGAGGGCGCCTCCCGTTCGGACTACACGGCCAGCGAGGACGACAACGTGCTCGTCAACGGCGTCGCCGGCTCCGCCAGCGGGCTCGGCTACTTCGGGTTCTCGTACTACGAGGAGAACCAGGACAAGCTGAAGGTCCTGCAGATCGACGGCGGCGACGGCTGCATCGCCCCCGGCGTCGAGACCACGCAGGACGGCACCTACACCCCGCTGGGCCGCCAGTTGTTCATCTATCCCTCGGCCAAGGCGCTGGAAAAGCCGCAGGTGGAGGCGTTCATCGAGTTCTACGTCGAGAACCACGCCGAGATCGCCGAGCAGGCGCAGTTCATTCCCCTCAACGCCCAGCAGGAGGGCGAGCTGCAGGCGGATCTCGACAAGCTGAAGAAGCCGTAAGTGACGGACGTACGCAGGAAGCCTCCCGCAGAGACCGGTCCCCGGTCTCTGCGGCGGGGCCGTCCGCGATACGGCGAGGAGGCCATCCGGGGCCTGCTGTTCCTCGCGGCCCTGGTGTCGGTGGCGACCACGGTCGGCATCGTCGTCTCGCTCCTGCCGCCCACGGTCGAGTTCTTCGGTGAGGTGGAGGTCGGGGAGTTCCTCACCGGTACGGAGTGGACGGCGCTGTTCCAGGATCCGGAGTTCGGCGTCCTGCCGCTGCTGAACGCCACGTTGCTGATCACGG
Organism: Streptomyces sp. CNP082; assembly: GCF_059570535.1. Taxonomy (NCBI): domain Bacteria; kingdom Bacillati; phylum Actinomycetota; class Actinomycetes; order Kitasatosporales; family Streptomycetaceae; genus Streptomyces; species Streptomyces sp. CNP082. The sequence goes on along the minus strand of NZ_JCANSZ010000040.1, from coordinate 60,259 downwards.
TGATCGCGCTGCTGGTGTCGATCCCGGTGGGGCTGGGCGCGGCGGTCTACCTCAGCGAGTACGCGAGCAGGCGGGTGCGGGGCATGCTCAAGCCCGCCCTTGAGGTGCTCGCGGGGGTGCCCACGGTGGTCTACGGCTTCTTCGCGCTGTCCTTCCTCACCCCGCGGCTGCGGGAGTGGTGGCCGTTCGGCGAGGGCCCCGACTTCCAGAACGCCCTGGCCGCGGGGCTGGTGATGGGCATCATGATCGTCCCGACCATCGCGTCGCTCTCCGAGGACGCCATGGCCGCCGTGCCGCGCTCGCTGCGCGACGGCGCGTACGCGCTGGGCTCCGGCCGCCGCGTCGTTTCGGTCCGGGTCGTGGTGCCGGCCGCGCTGTCCGGCATCGTCGCCGCCTGTGTGCTGGGTATCTCCCGCGCCATCGGCGAGACGATGATCGTCGCTATCGCGTCCGGTACGCAGTCGGAGCTGTCCTTCGATCCGCGGCACGCGATGCAGACCATGACCGGCTTCATCGCCCAGGCCGCCTCCGGCGACGTCCCCACCGGGTCGATCGAGTACAAGACCATTTTCGCGGTCGGAGCGCTGCTGTTCGTCATCACCTTCCTGATGAACCTGATCAGCATCCGGCTCGTGCGCAAGTACCGGGAGGTGTACGAGTGAGTCTGACCAAGACCCGCGCACCCGCCGACGCCGCGCCGCCGCGCCGCCTGACGGGCCGGCGTTTCCGGCCCGGGGAGACCGCGTTCGCGGCCCTGCTGCTCGCCTGCCTTGCCGTCGGCATCGTGTTCCTCGTCGTGCTGATGGCCTACATCCTCAGCGAGGCCATGCCGCGGCTGGACTCCCGGCTGTGGAGCAACTTCCCCTCCGTGGTGCGCCCGGAGCAGGCCGGCGCCGAGTCCGCGATCTCCGGCACGGTCTGGGTGATCTCCTTCACCGCCCTGTTCTGCCTGCCCACCGGCATCATGGCGGCGATCTACCTGGAGGAGTACGCGGACGGCACCCGCTGGTACAACCGGCTGATCGAGCTGAACATCCAGAACCTGGCCGCCGTCCCGTCGATCATCTACGGCATCCTGGGCCTGGGCATCCTGGCCCGCCAGTTGCAGCTCGGCACGACGGTGATCACCGCCTCGCTCACGCTCTCGCTGCTCGTGCTCCCCGTAGTGATCATCTCGGCGCGCGAAGCCATCAGGGCCGTACCGCAGTCGATCCGCCAGGCGTCCCTGGCGCTCGGGGCGACGCAGTGGCAGACCGTCCGCCGCCAGGTCCTGCCCGCCGCCGTGCCGGGCATCGCCACCGGCTCGATCCTCGCGCTGTCCCGCGCCATCGGCGAGGCCGCGCCGCTGATCATGCTGGGCGCGGTGACGTACGTGGCCTTCAACCCCGAGGGCATGCAGAGCGAGTACACCGTGCTGCCGATCCAGATCTACAACTGGACCACGCAGTCCCGCGAGGAGTTCCACCACCTCGCCGCCGCCGCGATCGTCCTGCTCCTGGCGATCCTGATGCTCATGAACGCCGCCGCGATCTGGCTGCGCAACCGCTACTCCAAGCGATGGTGACCGTGATGACCACTGAAGACCGGACGCCCGCCACCGGGACGTCCCTCGGCCTCGACGTGGGCCTGAAGAAGCACGACCGCACCCCCTCGCTCGCCGAGCCCGTCTTCGAGATCTCCGACCTCGACGTCTGGTACGGCAGCCACCAGGCGGTCCGGGACGTGACCATGACCGTGGGCCGGCGCCAGATCACGGCGATGATCGGCCCGTCCGGCTGCGGCAAGTCCACCGTGATCCGCTGCCTGAACCGGATGAACGACCTCATCCCCACCGCGCGCGTCACCGGCAAGGTCGTCTACCAGGGCGAGGACCTCTACGACCCCGACATCGACGCGATCGAGGTGCGCCGGCGGATCGGCATGGTCTTCCAGAAGCCCAACCCGTTCCCCAAGTCCATCTACGACAACATCGCCTACGGCCCGCGCGTCAACGCCACGCACACCGGCCGGCTCACCCGCAGCCAGCTCGACGACATCGTCGAGGAGGCCCTGACCGACGCGGCCCTGTGGGACGAGGTCAAGGACAAGCTCAAGGACAGTGCGTTGGCGCTGTCCGGCGGGCAGCAGCAGCGCCTGTGCATCGCCCGCGCCATCGCCGTACGCCCCGAGGTGATCCTGATGGACGAGCCCTGCTCGGCCCTCGACCCGATCGCCACCGCCAAGATCGAGGACCTGATGGCGTCACTGGCTTCGGAGTTCACCATCGTCATCGTCACCCACAACATGCAGCAGGCAGCCCGTGTCTCGGACTGGACCGCGTTCTTCACCGCCGACGTCGACGACTCCGGTGTCCGGCACGGCCGGCTCGTCGAGTACGACACCACCACGAAGATCTTCGAAAGCCCCACCGACTCCCGTACCGAGGACTACATCACCGGACGCTTCGGCTGACGGAGCCGTCCGGCTGCGGCTCCCTTTGCGCGCCTCACGTAGAGGAGAACACCGGGTGAATCCCGACCTTCACCGACTCCCCGCACCCCGGCCGGCCGACGTTTCCGGCCCCGGCGGCGAGAACAAACCCGACCTCGTCCTGGCCGAGCCAGACGAGGCGCTGGCCAAGGACGTCACGGCACGGCTGCAGGCAGCTCTGGTGAAGGTCGTCACCTGCCGGGACGGGGCGGAGGCACTGCTGGTCGTGGGCTCCCGCAGCCCCAGGGCGGTGCTGCTGGCAGCTCCGCTGCCGGTCGTCGACGCGGCCAGGGTCACCGAGCTGATCGCCCGGCTCTGCCCCCAACCGGTCATCGTGGGCGCTGGCCCGGAGGGAGCGCGGGAGGCGACCGCGGCCCTGTCCGCCGGCGCCGTGGCCTTCGTCGCCCGCCCCTACCGCATCGAGGAGATCCTCCCGCTGCTCGCCCCGGAACACCGGAGCCCGGCAGGCGAACCGCAGAGCCTCGTCGTCGGCGACATCGAACTCGACCTGGCCGGCTACCACCTCTATATCCGCGGTCGCTCCATCGCGCTGCCCGTACGCGAGTTCATGGTGCTGCGCTACCTGATGGAACGCCCCAACCGGGTCGTCACCCGCGAGGAGCTGACCCGCGCGGTGTGGGGCGTGGACTCCCTCGACAGCAACAGCCTCACCGTCCACATACGCCGGCTGCGCACCCGCCTCCTCGAGGAGCCCGGAACCTGCTGCACCATCGACTCCATCCGCGGCATCGGCTACCGCCTGGAGTGCAGCCCACCGGCAGCCGGCGACCCGGCCATCCCCCGCCGGACGACCCCCGGCCTCTGAGCCGCCGCCGGTCGCACGCTGCGGTGGCAGCGCGGTCAGACGAGTGCCGACTGCTCCAGCAACTCCCGCAGCAGACGGTCAACGCGTGCCCTCAGCGCGTCGCGCACCGATCGGGCACTGTCGATGTCCAGCCCGCCCAACTCCGGCAGGTCCCAGTCCAGGTACCGCCGCCCCGGCAGAACCGGGCACGCATCGCCGCAGCCGAGCGTCACCACCACGTCGGCGGCCGTGATCACGTCTGTGGTCAGGGGCTTGGGGAACTCGTCATCCGCCCGGAGCCCGAGTTCCGCCAGCAGACGACGTACCACGGGCGCGATCTCCGCGGCGGGCGCGGAGCCCGCGGTGAGCACGTGCACCGCGCCCGCCGCGCTGCTGCGCAGCAGCGCGGCCGCAAGCTGCGAACGGCCGGCGTTCTCCGTGCAGACGAACAGCACCTCCGGCACAGCCCGGGGGGACAGGCCCAACCCGCGTGCCAGCGCGCCCAGCCGCTGGTCCGCGAACCGCTCGACCAGCACCGGCAGATACGTCGCCACCCGCGCGCGGACCGCGAGGAGACAGGCGCACTCCCACACGTACCGGGCAACCGTGCCACGGGAGAACGCGGCCCGGTGCCGCGCGGCCAGCCTGTCCGTGATCCGCTCCAGCACTGCGCCCATGTCCCGCAGGGACGGTGTGGCAGGTCCCACGGGAGGCGGCTGCTCGTCCACCGTGACCTCCTCTGCCCGCCTGTTGACCGGGGCGGCTTACGACAGCCAAATAATAGATGCCCATCTATCTATTGGGCAATTCTCCGAGTAATCTTGCGCAAAGAATGAACGCTCGGTGAACAATCCGGGCGCTGGGGCCTGGATCACACCGGCCGCATCGATCAATATCTATGGTGATGGGATGGCCATCACGGAACTCGGCGCGGCGCCGGAGGCAGGCCCGCCTGCGGCGAAGACCTGTACACCGCGCTTGGCGTGCCTGCTCATGGACCGTGACGAGGCCGAGCGCACAGCCAAGATCCTCAAGGCGATCGCCGACCCCACCCGACTTCAGATCCTGCGCCTGATCGAGCGCGCCCCCGACGGCGAAGTCTGCGTGTGCGATCTGACCGAGTGCCTGGGTCTGCGGCAGCCGACCGTGAGCCATCACCTGAAGCTGATGACCGAGGCGGGGCTGCTGAGCCGTGAGCGCCGCAGCACGTGGAGCTGGTTCTCTCTCAACCAGGAGGGCCTGCAGAGGGTTCGCGAGATCCTCGCCCCGCCCTCCGAGGGCTGACTCCGCCGCTGCTCCCGGCACCGCACGGCGCCTTGGCCCGGCTCACCCTCCCTGCTTACGAAGCCGCCTCACGTGCCCTCCTGCGGGGTGATGTCGGCGATGAGGGCCTCGATGCGGGTGCGGATCTCGTCGCGGATGGGGCGTACGGCTGCGACGTCCTGTCCGGCCGGGTCGTCGAGATCCCAGTCGAGGTAGGTCTTGCCGGGGAAGACGGGGCAGGTGTCGCCGCAGCCCATGGTGATGACGACATCGGATGCCTGCACGGCGTCGACGGTGAGGACTTTGGGCTGCTCGTGGGCGATGTCGATGCCGACCTCCCGCATCGCCTCGACGGCCGCGGGGTTGACGGCGTCGGCAGGGACGGAGCCGGCGGAGCGGACCTCGACCCGGTCGCCGGCGAGGTGGGTCAGCCAGGCGGCGGCCATCTGGGAGCGGCCGGCGTTGTGGACGCAGACGAACAGGACAGAAGGCTTGTGGGGCATCGCGGTCTCGTCTCTCTTGTCTCGCTACGGCGGAGCGGGGTGGCATCAGCTCTGCCTGATGTGACACTATCAGCCCATGCTGACGTCAGTCGATACTGAAGTGATCCGGGCGCTGGCCGATCCCCTCCGGCTCCGGATCGTCGAACTCTTGGCCGTGGAGACGCTGTGCACCACGCACCTGGTGGAGGAGACGGGCGCGCGGCAGACGAATCTCTCCAACCACCTGCGGGTGCTGCGCGAGGCCGGGGTGGTGGAGACGGAGCCGTGCGGACGCTTCACGTACTACAGGCTGCGCCCGGAGGTCATCGAAGGCGTGGCCAGCGCGTTCACCCAGCTCGCCGCTACTGCGCGCACCACCGCTGACACCAATCGGAAGAGGGCCTGCCCGTGACCGCCGCCGGAACCGCCGACCCCGCCGCCGCGCCGTCCCAGGGGGACGGCGCGAGTGTCGTCGCCCGGCTGTCCACGCTGGACCGTTTCCTGGCTGTGTGGATCCTGCTGGCCATGGCCGCCGGCCTCGGCCTGGGCCGGGCGGTCCCCGGGCTGGACGACGCGCTGGCGAAGGTGGAGACCGGCGGCATCTCGCTGCCCATCGCCCTCGGCCTGCTGATCATGATGTACCCGGTGCTGGCCAAGGTCCGCTACGACCGCCTCGACGCCGTCACCGGCGACCGGAAACTCATGGCCTCCTCGCTGGTCATCAACTGGCTGATCGGTCCTGCGGTGATGTTCGCCCTGGCCTGGATCTTCCTGCCCGNCCTGCCCGAGTACCGCACCGGCCTGATCATCGTCGGGCTCGCCCGCTGCATCGCGATGGTCATCATCTGGAACGACCTGGCCTGCGGCGACCGCGAAGCCGCCGCCGTCCTGGTGGCGCTCAACTCCGTCTTCCAGGTCCTGGCCTTCGGCGTCCTCGGCTGGTTCTACCTCGACCTGCTCCCCGGCTGGCTCGGGCTCGGTGACGGCGAGAACCTCGACATCTCGATGTGGAAGATCGCGCTCAACGTCGTCATCTTCCTCGGCATCCCCCTGCTCGCGGGCTTCCTCACCCGCCGCATCGGCGAAAAGAAGCTGGGCCGCCAGCGCTACGAGGGCTCCTTTCTGCCGCGTATCGGCCCGTGGGCGCTGTACGGGCTGCTCTTCACGATCGTGCTCCTCTTCGCCCTCCAGGGCGAGACCATCACCTCGCAACCGCTGGATGTCGCGCGGATCGCCCTGCCACTGCTGGTGTACTTCGCACTGATGTGGTTCGGCACCTTCGCTCTCGGCAAGGCCATCGGCCTGGCCTACGACCGCACCACCACCCTCGCCTTCACCGCAGCCGGCAACAACTTCGAACTCGCCATCGCCGTCGCCATCGCCACCTTCGGCGTCACCTCCGGCCAGGCCCTCTCCGGCGTCGTGGGACCCCTCATCGAAGTCCCGGTGCTGGTCGCGCTCGTGTACGTCTCCCTGGCGTGGCGCCGCAAGTTCACTGCCGAGGCGACTTCTGCGGAGCCCGTGCCGCAGGGCAAGGTGTCGTGACCGGCGGGCACACGGCCGACGTGGTGGTGATCGGCGGCGGCCAGGCCGGTCTCGCTGCCGGCTACCACCTGCGCCGCCTCGGACTGGACTTCGTCATCCTCGACGCCCAGACCCGTCCCGGCGGCGCCTGGCGACACGCCTGGGACTCACTGCGGCTGTTCTCCCCCGCGGGTTACTCGTCGCTGCCCGGCCGTCTGATGCCCGTCCAGCCGGGCCGGACGTATCCGGATGCCGCGCACGTCGTCGCGTACCTCACCGACTACGAACAGCGCTACAACCTGCCCGTCGTCCGCCCCGCACGGGTACACGGCGTGCACCGCGAGGGCGCGTGGCTGCGCGTGGACAGCGACGCCGGTCAGTGGCGGGCGCGGGCGGTGGTCAGCGCAACCGGGACCTGGTGGCGCCCCTTCGTGCCCGCCGTGCCCGGACGGGAACACTTCGCCGGACGGCAGTTGCACACCGTCGACTACCGCAGCCCGGCGGACTTCGCAGGACAGCACGTGATCGTGGTCGGCGGCGGCAACTCCGGCGCCCAGACAGCGGCCGACCTGGCCGGCACCGTGCGGCTGACCTGGGTCACCCGGCGCCCGCCGCGTTTCCTCGCCGACGACATCGACGGCCGCGCCCTGTTCGACACCGCCACCGCGCGGCGCCGCGCCCTGGAGCGTGGTGAGCCTGACACCGGCGGGGTGGCCTCGCTCGGCGACATCGTCGCCGTGCCGCCGGTGCGCGAAGCCCGCGACCGCGGGCTCCTCAAAGCCGAGGCCATGTTCAGCCGCCTCACCGAAAGCGGCGTCGCCTGGCAGGACGGGACCACCGCACCGGCCGACGCGGTCATCTGGTGCACCGGCTTCCGGCCTGCTCTTGCCCACCTCGCCCCACTGGGCCTGCGCGATGCGGCCGGCCGCATCGCCGCCGTCGGCACCCAGGCTGCGGGCGAACCCCGTGTGCACCTGCTCGGCTACGGCGACTGGACCGGCCCGGCATCCGCGACCCTCATCGGCGCCGGCCGCCCAGCCCGCGACGCGGCCCGCCAACTCGCGACGCTGCTGCACCGCTGAACCCCGGCCCCCAGACCGCGGTGCTCATGGCCCGCTGATGCCGACGCGGGCGACCCGGTACGTATCAGGCAACGGAGTAGGCCACAGCGTCTGGCCTATGGCGGTGAGGACCGATGGCTCGACGCGGTAGAAGACCCACCTGCCGCGCCGCTCGGAGGTGAGCAGGCCGGCCTCCTTGAGCCTCTTCAGGTGGTGGCTCACGGTGGGCTGCGAGACGCCGACGTCCGAGATGTCGCACACGCACGCCTCGCCCCCGTCGTCCGAGGCGACCAGGGAGAACAGCCGCAGCCGCACCGGATCGGACAGCGCCTTGAACATGACGGCGGTCCTCACCGCCTCGTCGGCCGTCAAAGGCCGCTCGGTCAGCGGCGGACAGCAGCGGGCCACCGCCTCAGGAGGCTCGGGCTCCAGCACCGGAATCACCCTCTCCTTATTCGATGTGTGTCTATGTTTGCATGGATCGAATCAACTGAGCCCGACCGCGGCAGGGGCTCCGCCGGCGTAGGCGGCCAGCGGTCCTGTGACGTAGGCGGCGTCCCGGCCGACGCCGCGCAGGGTGTTGGAGGCGAAGGAGCGCTGGAACTCCAGCCCCAGGTACACCAGCCCCGGGTGGGTGAGGGACAGCCCGCCTGAGTGGAGCGGCAGACCCCGCTCATCCAGGGCACCCAGACCGGCGAGGAAGCCGACGTTCGGCTGATAGCCGGTCGCCAGCAGCACCGCGTCCACGGACTCGCGGCTGCCGTCCGACCAGACGACGTCCCCGCCGTCCAGCGCGGTGAACATCGGCCGGCGCACCAGTCGGCCGGCGTCCAGAGCCTGCCGGTAGTCGCCGGCGTCGTTGACCAGCCTGCCGGGCACGATCGCGGCCAGCCACTGCGGGGGGAGCAGGTCGAAGCCGCTGGTCACCGACCAGTGGTGGACGTCCCGGCCGCGGGAGCGCTGTGGCAGGAACGCCACCGGCGCGCGCGAGGCGAGGGTGACCGCGGAGGCGACGTCGGCCAGCTCGTAGCCGATCTGCACCGCGGAGTTCCCGGCGCCGACGACGACCACGCGCTTGTCCGCGTACGGCTTGGGGTTGCGGTAGTCCGCCACGTGCAGCAACTCGCCGGTGAAGCCGCCCGCGCCGGGCAGGTCGGGAAGCGTCGGGCGGGAGCCGCCGGCCACCACCACCCCGAGTGCGCCGTACTCCGCACCTTCCTCGGTGCGCACGACGAAGCCGGGCCCGTCGGACACCACGGCCGCCGCCCGGGCGCGGGTGCGGACGTCGGCGTCCAGGCCGGCGGCGTAGCGCTCAAGGTAGGCGACGACCTCGTCACGGTGCGGGTAGTGCTCCGGGTCCCCGGGGAAGTCCATCCCCGGCAGCGCGCTGTACCGGGCGGGGGAGAAGAGCGTGAGGCTGTCGTAGTAGCGGGGCCAGGAGCCGACCGGGCGGTCGGAGGCTTCCAGCACCACAGGCGCGAGGCCGTGCCGGCGCAGTTCGTAGGCGGCGGCCAGTCCCGACTGGCCCGCTCCGATCACCGCGACGTCGAACTTCTCCACGACGGATCCTCCCTATTCGATGAATGTCTATGTTGACGCTCATCGAATCAGATGCCATGCTGAGGACGCAAGCATCGACAAATATCGATCAAGGGGGTCTACGTGGTCGTACGCATCAAGGCGGCGCTCACCCGCGCCGCCTCCCGACGCCTCGCCGGCGTCCACTTCTGCGACGGCTGCGCACAGGTGTGCGACACCACCTGCCGGGTCGACGCACACCGCCGACGTCTGCACCAGTCACTCGCCACCCACGCACCCACCCGCTGAACCGTCACGTCGTACAGGAACTGAGGACGCACCCGTCATGAACAACACACCCGATCTGCCCGTCGCCGTCATCGGCGCCGGCCCCGTCGGACTGGCCGCCGCCTCCCACCTCCTCGACCGCGGCATCGAACCGCTCGTGCTGGAAGCCGGGCCGCACGCGGCCACCGCGGTACGTGCATGGGGGCACGTGCGACTCTTCTCCACCTGGGCCGAGCTGACCGATCCCGCCGCGGAGAAGCTCCTCGCCCCCACCGGCTGGACCAAGCCCGACGAGACCGCATACCCGACCGGCGGCGAATGGGCCCAGCAGTACCTCCAGCCCCTCGCTGACGCCCTCGGCGACCGCGTCCGCTACGGCACCACCGTCACCGGCGTCGCCCGCGCCGGCCGCGACCGCGTCGTCGACACCGACCGCGACGCCCAGCCGTTCACCACCCACGTCGCACGAGCCGACGGCACCGAGGAACGCATCCTCGTACGCGCCGTCATCGACGCCTCCGGTACCTGGTCAACTCCCAGCCCGCTGGGCGCCAACGGCCTTCCCGCGCTCGGCGAGCGCGCCGCCGCCGACCGCATCACCTACCGCATTCCCGAGCTGACCGACCCGGCCGTAAGCGCCCGCTACGCGGGCAGGACCACCGCCGTCGTCGGCTCCGGCGCCTCCGCCTTCACCGCCCTGGCCGCACTCGCCGACCTCGCCCGCGCCACCCCCGGCACCCACACCCGGTGGATCCTGCGCCGCGGCATCGGCACGAACACCTACGGCGGCGGCGAAGCCGACCAGCTCCCCGCCCGCGGCGCCCTCGGCCTCGCCGCCAAGGCCGCCGTCGACAACGGCCACGCCACCCCGGAGACCGGCTTCCGCACCGCAGCCGTCGAACGCGACGGCCACCGCCTCGTCCTCGTCGCCGAAGACGGCCGCCGCAGCGAACCCGTAGACGAGATCATCGCGCTGACCGGACTGCGCCCCGACCTGTCGTTCCTCGACGAGCTGCGCCTCGCACTCGACGAACGCCTCCAGGCCCCGGTCGCGCTTGCCCCGCTCATCGACCCCAACGTCCACTCCTGCGGCACCGTCTACCCCCACGGCGCCACCGAGTTGGCCCACCCCGAGAGCGGCGTCTACCTCGCCGGCATGAAGTCCTACGGCCGCGCCCCCACCTTCCTGGCGATGACCGGCTTCGAACAGGTCCGCTCCATCGCCGCCGCCCTCGCCGGCGACCACGAAGCCGCCGCCCGCGTCGAGCTGACCCTCCCCGAAACCGGCGTCTGCAGCGGCACCGGCCTCACCGCCGAAGAAGACTCCGCCGCGGCCGACACCGCACAAACCGACGGCTGCTGCGCCACGCCCGCCGCCGAACTCATCCAGATCGGCACCACCACCCGAGGCTGCTGACCTCCCTGCCATATCGACCGAGGAACTCGACGCGCAGGAACGCCGTCCCGCGATACGAGATGGCGGGTGGCCATTCGTGTACTGCCTGTGAGTGCCGCTCAAGTCCACGCGCTATTCGGGCATTTGTGGCACGCGAACGGCGCGCGGCTCTCAACTGGTCCAGACAACGAATAGTCCCCAGGTCTCCGACCTGGGGACTCGTTACGGAGCGGGCGACGGGAATCGAACCCGCGCTCTGAGCTTGGGAAGCTCATGTTCTACCATTAAACTACGCCCGCGCAGAACGCCCCTGCGGGCGCTTCGCTGCCACTCTACCGTATGTGCGCCCCCCGGCGAGGTCGTCGGGGGGCTGCTTGGTGCTGGCGGCCGGATGTGGGGGGTGGGGGCGGGAGTTGGGGTTACGGTGGGGTGGCGTTGGGGTGGGGGTGTTGTTGGGGTGGGGTGGTTGGTCCCCTAGTGTGGCTTTTGTTGCGTTACGGGGAAGGAGCCTGATGGAGACCACCGTCGTCCGATGTGCCGAAGGGCACGTCTTCAGCACCACCTCGCTCCCGATGCAGAACGTCGCCGCCGCCCGGCGGCTCGGGTCCGGCGGGCTCGTGCGGTGTCCGCGGTGTGCGCGGCTGCGGAACGTCGTGCCGGTGGGCAAGGGCGAGGCGCGGTAGCGCGGGGGGCAGCCGGTAGGGTCGGGGCGTGCTGCTCTCCGACAAGGACATCCGGACCGAAGTCGACGCCGGGCGGGTACGGATCGAGCCCTTCGACGACGGGATGATCCAGCCGTCCAGCGTCGACGTACGCCTCGACCGCTACTTCCGGGTCTTCGAGAACCATCGCTATCCCCACATTGACCCCGCCGTCGAGCAGAGCGACCTCACGCGGCTCGTGGAGCCCGAGGGCGACGAGTGCTTCATCCTGCACCCCGGGGAGTTCGTGCTGGCCTCCACGTACGAGGTCATCTCCCTGCCCGACGACATCGCCTCCCGGCTCGAGGGCAAGTCCAGCCTCGGCCGGCTCGGGCTGCTCACGCACTCCACCGCCGGGTTCATCGACCCCGGGTTCAGCGGGCATGTGACGCTGGAGCTCTCCAACGTCGCCACGCTGCCCATCAAGCTCTGGCCGGGCATGAAGATCGGGCAGCTCTGCATGTTCCGGCTCAGCTCGCCCGCCGAACACCCCTACGGCTCCGCCAAGTACGGCTCCCGCTACCAGGGGCAGCGCGGGCCCACGCCCTCCCGGTCGTACCAGAACTTCCACCGCACGGTCATCTGACGCCCGTACGGTACGGGCTCAGAGCGTGCCCAGCTTGAACATCGCCAGCAGCGCCAGCAACTGGATCGAGCACGCCCCCAGCGCCCGCGGCCACGGCAGATCGTGCGACTTGCTCACCATCGACGTCAGCAGCGCCCCCGCCGCCAGCCACGTCAGCAGGCCCACGCCCTGCGCGAACGGCTCCTCGCCGCCGACGAACATTGCCACCAGCAGCCGCGGCGCGTCCGTGACCGCCACGATCAGCATCGCCAGCCCCACCGTCGGCGCCAGCGCGCCCGCGCCGCCCATCTGGCGGGCGAGGGTGTGCGTCACCGTGCCCATCACCAGGCCGCTGAGCGTGACCGCGATGCCCGTGGCGACGATCCACGGGATGCTCGCGGAGATCGTGGAGTCGAGCACCTCGTCGCGGGCCTCCTCCAGGCCGAAGACCGCGAGCAGGCCGTAGAGGAAGGTGACCGTCAGCGCGGAGCCCCACATGGCGTGGTCCCGCATCTGCCAGAAAGTGCGGTTCGGATGGAAGACGAGTCCGCTGAGCAGGTCCCTCCAGTGCAGCCGCGGGCCCACGGGCGGGGCCGCCGACTGGCCGGCGCGGTAGACCTGGCCGTCGTCGTACCGGCGGTCGTCGTAGCGGCCGTCGTCGTACGGGCCGTAGGCGTCGGGCGCTCCGGCTATGCCGTACGGCTGGGTGCTGCCGGGGCGGTCCGCGGCGTACGGGTCGTGGCCGCCGGCGTAGTACTCGGGGCCCGGGCCCCGGCCGCCGTGGGGCTGCTGCCACTGGCCGCCGCCGTGCTGGGGCTGTCCCGGTCCGTGTCCGTACGGGGGCGGGGGACCGCCGTACTGCGGGCCACCCTGCTGCCGACCGCCGTGGGACTCGCGTCCCCGGCCCATTCTGAAACCTGCCACGCAATCGAACGTACCCGGTCCCGCCCGCCCAGGTCACCGGTGCCCGGGAATACGGGGGACCTTTGTGGCCAAGACAGCACGTTCCGTAGGGGTTCTCTAGGGGATTCGCCCTACGGGCCCGGGGCGGGCGGGGGCAGGCAGGGGGCGGAGGGTGCGGGCGCGTACGCGGGTGTGAGCGGGGGGCGTACGTGCCCCGGTGTGAGCCAGGGCCCGGCCGGGGGAGGTCCGGGCCCCGGCCGTCTCTGCGGCGCTACGGCGCCGTCCCCCGCGGCGCTCCTCCTCAGCCCGCGGACTCCGAGCCGTACCCCGGGTCCCCCGTCGTCGGCATCCCCACCGTCGACGGGTGGATCGCCACCGCCCCGTCCGCCATGAGGCATGCGGGGGCTCCCGGGCACGCGGTCGGAGTCCGCGATCAGAAGACCCCGTACCGCGGCCAAAGGTTGCAGGAATACGGCTAGTTGGTTCGTACAGTGAGAGAAGGTGTCATTCCCCCTGCGGGGACGGTGGTGGGGAGCTACTCCGCGATCGTCTCCGGGAACCTCGCGTTCGCCCCGTCCGCGCCCACCGACGCCCCGTCGAACGTCCACGACCCGTCCGCCGTCAGCCCGCCGCTACGGGCCTGCAGCACCCACGCGTACCCATGTCCCGCGTTCTCGCCCGGCGCGCCCGCGATCAGGCCCGACCTGCCGTCGCGGTTCGCGTCGTGCAGCCGGACGTCGGAGCCGAAGAGGTCGCCGGCCTCGGCGGCGCCCGGGACGCCGGCGGTGTCCTGGTTGAAGTGCTGCACCCCGCTCGTGGTCAGCCCGCCGGCCGACCCGCGCAGCAGCCAGACCGCGCCCGCGTCGTCGGCGGCGCCGATCGCCTCGCCCTCGGCGCCCACCGCCAGGTCGGGGTACCCGTCGCCGTTCACGTCGCCCAGCGAGACGTCGCCGCCGAAGCGGTCCTCCAGCTCGTACGCACCGGGGACGCCCCCGCTGCCCTGCTTCCACACCTCGGGCTGCCCCACGCCGGGCCCGCCGCCGGCCCCGTACCAGACCTCGACCTCGCCGCCCGACAGGTCCCACTCGCCGTGCTCCAGCACCGTGGGATCGCCGATCGCGAGGTCGTCGGCGCCGTCCTTGTCGATGTCGCCCGCGACGCCCACGGGCCCGCCCGCGAACTCCGTGCGCGTGTAGCCCTCCGGGCCGCCGCCCTTCAGATACAGGGAGTAGCCCTCCAGGTACTCCAGGGACCACTTCTTGCCGGTGACCACCAGGTCGTCGGCGCCGTCGCCCTCGAAGTCGCCGCCGACCAGGCCGGTGGGCGTGAACTCCTCCGGGAAGTCGGCGAAGGGGTGGCCCGACTGCGCGCGCGCAGGGCTGCGGGCCGCGCCCCAGCCCCCGTACAGCTCCAGGTGGTCCTTGGAGAGGATCGCCAGCGCCGTCGACCCGTCGTGGAACCAGTCGCCCGCGGCCAGGCCCGTCGCGTAGGCGTTGCCCTCGGTCAGCGAGGCGGGGCGCAGGTCCTGCGCGCCGCTGCCGGACAGGCCGCCGGAGGAGCCGTAGAGGATGACCGTGCGGCCGGTGTCCGCGACGCCGCCGAGGTCTTCGCCGGTGACGCCCACGGCGAGGTCGGCGTACCCGTCGCGGTCGAAGTCGGCGGCGGCGAGGGTGGCGCCGAAGGCGTCGCCGGCCTCGGAGGTGCCGGGGACGCCGGCGGTGGTCTGGCTGAGGACCTTGCGCTCGGCGGTGTCGAGGCCGCCCGCGGAGCCGTAGAGCACGGCGACGTACCCGGCGCGCCGCACGCCGCTCACGGTGCCGGAGGGGGCGGCGACGACGAGGTCGCGGTAGCCGTCGCCGTTGAAGTCGTCGTGGAACTTCGCGGGCGCGGCTGCGGGCGACGCCGCGGGTGCGGCGGCGGCCCCGGCGGGCGCCGCCGCGGCGGGCGCGGCGCCGCCCGTGAGGACGGCGCCGGCGACGACGGCCAGAGAGGCCGCCAAGGCGGTGGCGGTCGTGGGCGTACGGCGGCTGCGCGGCATGTCGGGCTCCTGAACGTAGATGCAACAGGGGTACGGCTACTCAGTGGGCCTCTCACCCTGTGAGACACCTGGCGTTCACCCGGGGTTGTACGAACAACCGCCCTTCGTGTGGCTCATCCGGCCTTCCATGAACTTGTTGGTTAATGAACATAGTTCGTGGGATTCAGTGGGTCACTCGGCACCCGTCAGGTAGTGACCCGCGTCCTCACCCGCGAAGCCCGCGCCGAACCGCGCCCCCGCGTCCGTACCGCCCGGGCCCTCGAAGTTGTCCGGGCTGAACGCCACGGACCCCGTCGCCGTCAGCCCGCCCGCGGCGCCGCGCAGCGACCAGATCGCGCCCGTCCCGTTCTCGTCCGGCGCGCCCACCGACAGCTCCGCCCGGCCGTCGCCCGTGACGTCCCCGAACGCCAGCGCCGCGCCGAACCGGTCCCCGGCCTCCGCCACGCCCTTCACGCCGGCCGTGTCCTGGTGGAACGCCTGCGCCCCCGCCGCCCGCAGACCACCGTCGCCGCCCGGCAGCAGCACCACGGAACCGGCCGCCCGCTTGCTGCCGACGGCCTCGTACGGCACGCCCACGGCGAGGTCGTCGTAGCCGTCGCCGTTCGCGTCGCCCGCCGCGAGCCGGGCGCCGAACTGGTCGCCGGCCTCGCCGGTGCCCGGCACGCCCGCGGTGTCCTGCGTGAAGGCCGAACTCCGGGTGGCGCTGGGGCCGTTCTCCGTGCCGTGGACGACCCTCACCTTGCCCTTTCCGTACGGGAGGTCCTCGACGCTCGCGCCGACCTTGCGGTACGCGAGGTCGGCGTAGCCGTCGCCGTCGAAGTCGCCGAGCGTCGGCGAGGCGCCGCTGGGCAGCGCGGCGTCGCTGCGCGTCAGCCCGTCGGGGCCGCCCGTCCAGAACCAGCCGCCCTCGGCGTTGCCCTGGTAGCTGAAGAACGCCACGAGGTCGTCCGCGCCGTCGCCGGTCACGTCGCCGACGGCGACGCCGTCGAGGCTGTCCTCGGGCTTCATCTCGACCAGCCCGCTCTCGCGCGCGGGGGCGCCGGCGCGGGTGAACGGGCCGTACAGGACGGTGTACGCCTCGCCGCTCTCGCCGCGGCTGCTGGGCACCAGCAGGTCGCCCTCGCCGTCGCCGTCGAAGTCGCCGGCATGCAGGTCGCGGGCGAGGCCGCCGCCGCTCGGCACCTGGGCGCGGGCGGCGCCGTCGCCGGTCAGGCCGCCCTCGCGGCCCCACAGGACGGTGACGGAGCCGGCCGCGTCGCCGTCGTCGGTGCGGGCGGTGACGGCGAGGTCGGTCAGGCCGTCGCCGTCGAGGTCGCGGGCGACGAGCCGGTCGCCGAAGCGGTCGTCGGCGGCGGGGTCGCCGGGGACGCCGGCGGTGCCCTGGGTGAGGACGACGGACGCGGGGGCGGCGACGCCGTCGGGTGAGCCGTAGCTGACGAGCACGTAGCCCGCCCCGGAGTGGCCGGCGACGGTGCCGCCGGGGGCGGCGGTGGCGAGGTCGGCGTGGCCGTCGCCGTCGAAGTCGGCCCGTACGGTACGGGCGTCAGCGGCGCCGGAGGCGGCGGGCGAGGAGGCGGGTGAGGAGGCGGGTGAGGCGGCGGCCGGCGCCGCGGGGTCCGGGTCCTCCGCGCCCGTCGCCTGGGCGGTGACGGCCGCCGTGCCGGCGGTGGCGAGGCAGGCGGTTAAGGCGGCGAGGGTGCGGAGGCGCATGGGGGGTTCCTTCCGGTGACGGTGTGACGGGAGGGTTGCGTTCACCCTCGCGTCATACGACACACCTCACCCGGCGATGGTTGTACCAACCAATGCGCCAACAACGGGGGGTTGACACCCCACGGCCGGCCCCGTGTGGCTTACGGGGCCGGCCGCCGTGGGGGGTTGCTCGTGGTACCCCCGCCTTGCGTCCTGTCCTACGCCGCCGGCTGCGGCTCCGGCTCGCTCTCCGCCGTCGCGGCGCCGTCGCCCGGCGGCTCCTCCGCCGGCGTCTTCACCGAGTCCAGCAGGAGCTGCGCCACGTCCACGACGGCCAGCGACTCCTTCGCCACCCCCGCGTTCTTCTTGCCGTTTACGGAGTCCGTAAGCATCACGAGGCAGAAAGGACACGCGGTGGACAGAATGTCCGGGTTCAGCGACAGCGCCTCGTCCACGCGCTCGTCGTTGATCCGCTTGCCGATGCGCTCCTCCATCCACATGCGCGCGCCGCCGGCGCCGCAGCAGAAGCCGCGCTCCTTGTGCCGGTGCATCTCCTCGTTCCGTACGCCCGGGACCTTGGCGATGATCTCGCGCGGCGGCGTGTAGACCTTGTTGTGCCGGCCCAGGTAGCAGGGGTCGTGGTACGTGATGATCCCCTCGACCGGCGTCACCGGGACCAGCCGGCCCTCGTCCACGAGGTGCTGGAGCAACTGCGTGTGGTGGATGACCTCGTAGTCGCCGCCGAGCTGCGGATACTCGTTGGCGATGGTGTTGAAGCAGTGCGGGCAGGTGGCGACGATCTTCTTCTTCGCCTTCTCGACCGTCACCCCCTCGTCCTCGTCCTCACCGAAGGCCATGTTGAGCATCGCGACGTTCTCCTCGCCCAACTGCTGGAAGAGGAACTCGTTGCCCAGCCGCCGCGGCGAGTCGCCGGTGCACTTCTCGTCGCCGCCCATGATCGCGAACTTCACGCCGGCGATGTGCAGCAGCTCCGCGAACGCCTTGGTGGTCTTCTTCGCCCGGTCCTCCAGCGCGCCCGCGCAGCCGACCCAGTACAGGTAGTCGACCTCGGAGAGGTCCTCGACGTCCTTGCCGACGACCGGGATCTCGATGCCCGTCTCCGCCGCCAGCTCCTTGGTCCACGCCAGCCGCTGCTTCTTGGCGAGCCCCCAGGGGTTGCCCTTCTTCTCCAGGTTCTTCAGCATCGTGCCCGCCTCGGACGGGAACGAGCTCTCGATCATCACCTGGTAGCGGCGCATGTCGACGATGTGGTCGACGTGCTCGATGTCCACGGGGCACTGCTCGACGCAGGCGCCGCAGGTGGTGCAGGACCACAGCACGTCGGGGTCGATGACGCCCTGCTCCGCCGCGGTGCCGATCAGCGCGCGCTCGGCCTCGGCCAGCGCGTCGGCGGGGACGTCCGCAAGCTGCTCCGCGGTGGCCTTCTCCTCGCCCTCGGCCGACTTGCCGCCGCCGGCGAGCAGGTACGGGGCCTTGGCGGCGGCGTGCTCGCGCAGCGACATGACGAGCAGCTTGGGCGACAGCGGCTTGCCGGTGTTCCAGGCCGGGCACTGCGACTGGCAGCGCCCGCACTCCGTACAGGTGGAGAAGTCGAGGATGCCCTTCCAGGAGAAGTGCTCGACCTGGCTGACGCCGAAGACGGTCTCCTCGCCGCCCTCGTCGTCGAAGACGGTCTCGAAGTCGATGGGCTTGCCGCCGGAG
Organism: Streptomyces sp. CNP082; assembly: GCF_059570535.1. Lineage (NCBI taxonomy): Bacteria > Bacillati > Actinomycetota > Actinomycetes > Kitasatosporales > Streptomycetaceae > Streptomyces > Streptomyces sp. CNP082. The sequence continues at coordinate 41,835 of NZ_JCANSZ010000040.1, read as the reverse complement.
ACCATCGGCTGGAGCGCGCCGAGGGCGACGGCGCCGTCGGCGTTGCGCTTGAACCAGATGTTGGGGAAGGCGAGGAAGCGGTGCCAGGCCACGCCCATCGTGTAGTTGAGGCCGAGGACGATCGCCCAGGTGAACGAGACCGAGATCTTGATCATCGCGACGAGGTAGACGAGGTTCTGCACGGTGCCCGTGCTCAGCGCGTCGACCGCGGCGGTGACCGGGTACGACACGAAGTACGCGGCCTCGTAGTTGTCGACGTGGTGCAGCGCGCCCTCCAGCCCGCGCAGCACCAGGATGCAGATGCCGATGACGAGGATGACGTACTCGACGAAGTACGCCTGCCACAGCGTCGAGCCCGCGAAGCGCGACTTGCGGCCGGCCTTCGACGGCAGGCTCAGCAGCCGGATCGTGATGAGCGTGAGGATGCCGACCGTGGTCATCAGCGCCAGGAACTCGACGTACAGCTCGTACACGATCCAGTCGCCGATCACCGGCAGCAGCCAGTCGGCGGCGAACAACTGCCCGAAGGCGTTGACGAGCGTCAGCACCAGGGTGAGGAAGCCGATGGCGACGAACCAGTGGGCGAAACCGATGACGCCCCACCGGTTCATCCGGGTGTGGCCGAGGAACTCTCTGGTCAGGGTGGTGCTGCGGGCGAGCGGGTCGTTCGTGCGGCTGCCCGCGGGGATGGGCTTGCCGAGCTTGACGAAGCTGATGATCTGCCCGATGGCGCGCGAGAAGAGCGCGGTGCCGACCGCGGTGATCACCAGCGATACGACGATGGCGGCGAGCTGCATGGAGGGCTCCTCGGCCAGTCTGCTCTGCGTGTCCTACTAAGCGGTAACTTACCGCTTCTCCGCCTGAGCGTACCCGCCTTTCCCCGGCCCTCTGAAGCCGCCCGGCCGGTGATGTGCGTCGCGCTCCCGGCGGCGCCGCGGCGCCCGGCCCCCGGTGCGGCCCCCAGTCCGGTCCGCAGCCTGAAAACCCGTCCTCACCTGCATTGACGCACAAAACTTGAGTCATGCTGACTCAGGTGAATTGCGCCGGGACTGGTCGGCATGGCACTCTTGAGCCTGACCAGCTCAAGGCAGAGCATCTGAGTCCGGAGGATAGACAACATGGCACGTGCGGTCGGCATCGACCTGGGCACGACGAACTCTGTCGTCAGTGTTCTCGAGGGCGGTGAACCCAGCGTCATCACCAACGCCGAGGGCGCCAGGACCACGCCGTCCGTCGTCGCCTTCGCCAAGAACGGCGAGGTGCTCGTCGGCGAGGTCGCCAAGCGCCAGGCGGTCACCAACGTCGAGCGGACCATCCGGTCGGTCAAGCGCCACATGGGCACCGACTGGAAGCAGCCGATCGACGAGAAGGAGTTCACCCCCCAGCAGATCTCCGCGTTCATCCTGCAGAAGCTGAAGCGGGACGCCGAGGCGTACCTGGGCGAGAAGGTGACCGACGCGGTCATCACCGTCCCCGCGTACTTCAACGACTCCGAGCGCCAGGCGACCAAGGAGGCCGGCGAGATCGCCGGCCTGAACGTCCTGCGCATCGTCAACGAGCCGACCGCCGCCGCCCTCGCCTACGGCATGGAGAAGGAAGACCAGACCATCCTGGTCTTCGACCTCGGCGGCGGCACCTTCGACGTCTCGCTGCTGGAGATCGGCGAGGGCGTCGTGGAGGTCCGGGCCACCAACGGCGACAACCACCTCGGTGGTGACGACTGGGACCAGCGCGTCGTCGACTACCTGGTCAAGCAGTTCCAGAACGGCCACGGCGTCGACCTGTCCAAGGACAAGATGGCGCTCCAGCGGCTCCGCGAGGCCGCCGAGAAGGCGAAGATCGAGCTGTCCTCGTCCTCCGAGACGACGATCAACCTGCCGTACATCACCGCGTCCGCCGAGGGCCCGCTGCACCTGGACGAGAAGCTGACCCGGGCGCAGTTCCAGCAGCTCACCCAGGACCTGCTGGAGCGCTGCAAGACGCCGTTCCACAACGTCATCAAGGACGCCCGCATCGAGCTGGGCGAGATCGACCACGTCGTCCTCGTCGGCGGCTCCACCCGCATGCCCGCGGTCGCCGAGCTGGTCAAGGAGCTGACCAGCGGCAAGGAGGCCAACAAGGGCGTCAACCCGGACGAGGTCGTCGCCGTCGGCGCCGCCCTCCAGGCCGGCGTGCTCAAGGGCGAGGTCAAGGACGTCCTGCTGCTCGACGTCACCCCGCTGTCCCTCGGCATCGAGACCAAGGGCGGCATCATGACCAAGCTCATCGAGCGCAACACCACGATCCCGACGAAGCGCTCCGAGACCTTCACCACCGCCGAGGACAACCAGCCGTCGGTGCAGATCCAGGTCTTCCAGGGCGAGCGCGAGATCGCCGCGTACAACAAGAAGCTCGGCATGTTCGAGCTGACCGGCCTGCCGCCGGCCCCGCGGAACGTGCCGCAGATCGAGGTCACCTTCGACATCGACGCCAACGGCATCATGCACGTCGCCGCGAAGGACCTCGGCACGGGCAAGGAGCAGAAGATGACCGTCACCGGCGGCTCCGCGCTGCCGAAGGACGACATCGAGCGCATGATGCGCGACGCCGAGCAGTACGCGGAGGAGGACCACAAGCGCCGCGAGGCGGCCGAGACCCGCAACCAGGGCGAGCAGGTCGTCTACACCACCGAGAAGTTCCTCCAGGACAACGAGGACAAGGTGCCCGGCGACGTGAAGTCCGAGGTCGAGGCCGCGGTCGCCGACCTCAAGGAGGCGCTGAAGGGCGAGGACGCCGCGGCGATCCGCGAGGCGACCGAGAAGGCCGCCGCCACCAGCCAGAAGCTCGGCCAGGCGCTCTACGCCGACGCCCAGCCGTCCGGCGGCGCGGCACCCGGCGGCGAAGGCGCGCAGCAGGCGCAGCAGGGCGCGCCCGCCGGCGCCGACGACGACGTCGTCGACGCCGAGATCGTGGACGACGACAAGCCCAAGGACGGTGCGGCGTGACGGAGGAGACCCCGGGCTTCGAGGAGAAGCCCGACGTCCCCACCGACGCGAAGACAGCGGAGGCACAGCAGGGCGGCCCGGACGGACCCGCCGGCGCACGGCGCGCCGGGGGAGCCGGGCCGGGTGCCCCCGCCGGGAGTGGGGACGCGAGCCCCCTTTCGGGCCGTCTGGACGAGGCCCGCAGGGCGCTCGACGAGCGGACGAAGGACCTGCAGCGGCTGCAGGCGGAGTACCAGAACTACCGCCGGCGGGTGGAGCGGGACCGGGTCACGGTCAAGGAGATCGCGAACGCGAACCTGCTCACCGAGCTGCTGCCGGTGCTCGACGACATCGGCCGGGCCCGGGACCACGACGAGCTGGTCGGCGGCTTCAAGTCGGTCGCCGAGTCGCTGGAGAACGTCGTGGCCAAGATGGGCCTGATGCAGTTCGGCAAGGAGGGCGAGCCCTTCGACCCGCTGATCCACGAGGCGCTGATGCACAGCTACTCGCCGGATGTGACCGAGACGACGTGCGTGCAGATTCTCCAGCCTGGGTATCGGATCGGCGAGCGTACGATCCGCCCCGCGCGGGTCGCCGTGGCGGAACCGCAGCCGGGAGCCTCGGCGTCGCAGGGCGCGGAGGGCGAGAAGGCGGACGGCAAGCAGGCCGATGCGGAGGACGGCGGACCGGAGTCCGCCGGTGCCGCGGACGCCGCGGGGCCGGACGCTGCCGGACCCGCCCAGGGCGAGTCCGGCAGGGGGGAGACGGACAGCGGTGGCCCGGACGAGGGGTGACGCCGTAGCAGCCGCCGAGGGACGAGAGGAGGGACGCCGGGAATGAGCACCAAGGACTTCATCGAGAAGGACTACTACAAGGTTCTCGGCGTCCCGAAGGACGCCACCGAGGCCGAGATCAAGAAGGCGTACCGCAAGCTGGCCCGGCAGTACCACCCGGATGCCAACAAGGGCGACGCCGCGGCCGAGGAGCGCTTCAAGGAGGTCTCCGAGGCCAACGACGTGCTCGGCGACCCCCAGCGGCGCAAGGAGTACGACGAGGCGCGCACCCTCTTCGGCAACGGCGGCTTCCGCCCGGGCCCCGGCGCGGGCGGCGGCGGCTCGTTCAACTTCGACCTCGGCGACCTCTTCGGGGGCTCGGGCCCGGGCGGCGCCGGCGGCGGCGGCGGGCAGACCACCACCTCCGGCGGCTTCGGCGGCGGCCTCGGCGACGTCTTCGGCGGGCTGTTCAACCGCGGCGGCGGGCGTACGCAGCCGCGCCGCGGCCAGGACATCGAGTCGGAGGTCACGCTCAGCTTCACGGAGGCCATCGAGGGCGCCACGGTCCCGCTGCGGATGTCCTCGTCGGCCCCCTGCAAGACGTGCGCCGGCACGGGCGACAAGAACGGCTCCCCGCGGGTCTGCCCGACCTGCGTGGGCACCGGCCAGGTCTCCCGCGGCGGCGGTGGCGGCTTCTCGCTGACCGACCCGTGCGTGGACTGCAAGGGCCGCGGGCTCATCGCCCAGGACCCCTGCGACGTCTGCAAGGGCAGCGGCCGGGCCAAGTCGTCCCGCACGATGCAGGTCCGCATCCCCGCGGGGGTGCAGGACGGGCAGCGGATACGGTTGCGCGGCAAGGGCGGCCCGGGCGAACGCGGCGGCCCCGGCGGCGACCTGTACGTCGTCGTGCACGTGGACGGCCACCCCGTCTTCGGCCGCAAGGGCGACAACCTGCTGGTGACCGTCCCCGTCTCGTTCCCGGAGGCGGCCCTCGGCGCGGACATCACGGTGCCCACGCTCGGCGGCCCGCCGGTCACCCTGAAGCTGCCCCCGGGCACGCCCAACGGACGTACGATGCGCGCCCGCGGCAAGGGCGCCGTCCGCAAGGACGGCACGCGCGGGGACCTGCTCGTCACCGTCGAGGTGGCGGTGCCGAAGGAGACGGACGGCACCGCGCGCGAGTCGCTGGAGTCGTACCGGGAGGCGACCGCGGGCGAGAACCCGCGCGCGGAGCTGTTCAAGGCCGCGAAGGGAGCTTGACGACGATGAACGGCACAAACGGCGGACGCGGCGCCCGCGGGCGCAATCCGTACGAGCTGACCGAGGAGACGCCGGTCTACGTCATCTCCGTAGCCGCCGAACTCTCGGGCCTGCACCCGCAGACCCTCCGCCAGTACGACCGCCTCGGCCTGGTCTCCCCGGACCGCGCGGCCGGGCGCGGCCGGCGGTACTCGGCGCGGGACATCGCGCTGCTGCGGCAGGTGCAGGCGCTGAGCCAGGACGAGGGCATCAACCTGGCCGGTATCAAGCGGATCATCGAGCTGGAGACGCAGGTCGCGGCGCTGCAGGCGAAGGTGGCGGAGCTGACGGACGCGGTGGACGGCGCGGCGTCGGCGATGGCGCAGCGGGAGGCGCAGGTGCATGCGTCGTACCGGCGGGATCTGGTGCCGTATCAGCAGGTGCAGCAGACGAGTGCGCTGGTGGTGTGGAAGCCGAAGAAGAAGCGGGGCTGAGGGGCTGGGCTGGGCCTGCGGCTCAGTCGGCGAGGTACGTGACCTCCACGTGGGGCGGGAGCCCGGCGTGGAGGTTTCGCATGTTCGGCCGCAGGGAGACCTGCTCCAGTAGGTCGAGTCCGGCGAGCGGGGAGAGGTCGAGCGGGCTGTCCGAGGGCAGGTCGAGTACGAGGCGGTCGAGCCGGGGGAAGAGCTGCGGGAGCCGGGCCAGGTCGTATTCGCCGGCCGGCCGGTCGTCGATCAGGCCGAGGAACCCGACGCCCGGCAGCGCGGCGTCGGCGGGCGCGACGGCCAGCAGGTCGGGCCGGGACCGCAGCGCGTCGAGCCTGGGCAGCGCGGCCAGCGCCGGCCAGTCGTCCGCGGCGGCGTCGTGCCGCCAACCGAGATAGAGGTTGGCTAGCTGGGGGTGCCTGGCCAGGGGGCGCAGCCCGGAGGTGCGGGCGGTCAGCAGGTTGAGAACCTCCAGCTCCAGCAGCGGGGGCAGCGCGTCGAGATCGAGCAGGCGGGTCCGGTCCGGCGACAGGGAAAGGACTTCCAGCCGCGGCAGTGCGTGGAGAAGCCCGGGGGCGCCGTCCGCGAGCCCCGGTACCCCGTCCAGGATGAGAGTGCGTAGCGGCAGGCCGGCGAGGGCCGAGGCGTACTGCAGGCCGAGGCACTCGGTGAGCCGCAGGTCACGCAGCTCATGCTGGTCGCGCAGGAAGTCCAGGTCTCCCAGGGCGTGCTGGTTGCGGATAATCAGCTTGGTGAGCCGGAACGTGGCGAGCACTTCGCGCAGCTCGAAGGGGTCGAGTGGGCCGCCGCGTACGTCGACCATCGGGCGGCCTCCGAGTCTGCGCAGGGCCTCTAGCTCGGCGTCGGAGGTGACGGTGAAGTACAGCCCCTCCGGATCGAGCCGGGCGATGACCTCGTCGGCGTACTCCTCGGTGTCGAAACGCTGCCAGGCCCAGGCGAGTTGCCGGCGCACTGAGAGCGAAGGGTGGGTGGCGTAGCGGGCGAGGAACGCGGTGGCACGGTCCGAGTCCACATGGCTCGCGGCGACGGCGACGAGATCCGGTACGTCTGTCTCCTCGGGGCCGGGCAGCAGGTCCAGCACCAGCGGCCCCGCCGCGCCCAGCGCCCGCGCCTCCATGGACGTCCTCGGTGGTATCAGCGCCCGCGTCTCCCGCTCCACCGCCTCCCGTACCGCCGGCGCCAACTCCGCCGCGTGTTCCAGGCACGCCGCGGCCAGCAGGCGGATGCGTACCCCCTCCACCCCCTCCCGCGTCTGGGCCGCCGTCAGCAGCTCCCGCAGGATCTCCTCGCGCTCCCGCGGGCGGGCCTGCGCCACCGCCATGCGGATGACGTCCTCCCACTGGTCGTCCGCCGCGTGTGTAGCCAGCACGCCGATGTCGCCCTCCTCCACCGCCGCGCGGGCGCCCAGGTAGTCCTGGAACGTGCGGTGGACGAAGTCGACGGCGCCCGGGCCCGGTTCGCGGAGCAGGCCGCTGCGGTCGCGGAAGTGCTCCAGTACGGCCGCCGCGTCGCCGAGGGCGGCTACCTCCGGGACTGCGGGCAGGGCGGCGGCGACGATGCTTTCGGCGCGGGTGCGGTCCAGCTCCGTGCGGCCGTTGCGGATCAGCCAGTACGCGAGCCGTTGCAGCACCTGGAGCTGGGGCTCCTCACGCAGGTCGGGGACGGCCATGTCGCGTTCGCGGTCGCGGCGGGTGAGCAGCATCGACAGGGCGGCCTCGTACAGCTCCTTGCGCCCGCGCGGGAGGTAGCCGCGGCGGGCGCGGTTCAGGGCGCACATCAGGCCGCACATGAGCGGGTTGGTGGCCAGCCGGCTGAGGTCTGAGGTGTGCCGTACGGCGGCGGTGAGCTGCTCTTCGTACGCCGTGAGCTGCGCCTCGTCCGCCGCGGGGGCGCCGGTGCGTACGGCGGCGTGCCAGCGGGCGATGAAGCGGGCGAGGTCGGCGGGGCGCATGGGGGCCAGCGCCAGCTCGGTGAAGCCCTCGGCGGCGAGCCAGTCCGCGCCGACGGCGGAGGGGCGGGAGGTGACGAGCCAGCGGTTGCCGGGGAAGGCGTCGATGAGGTCGGCGAGCCAGCGGCGGGCGCGGTCGCGCTCGTCGCGGGGGACCTCGTCGATGCCGTCGACGAGGAGCAGGCCGCGGCCGGCGGTGAGCACGCGGTGCTCCCAGCCGTTGGGCTGGGCGCCGGCGAGGGGGCTGCCGGTGGCGGAGAGGAAGTCGCGGGGGGCGGGGAGGCGTTGGCCGTGCCGGGTGAGGGTGCGCAGCGGCAGGACGAAGGGGACGCGGCCGGCGAGGTAGTCCATGGTGTGCTCAGCGCCGGTGTCGGCTCGGGTGGCGGAGAGAGCGAGCCACTGCACGAGGGTGGTCTTGCCGGAGCCGGCGGCGCCGCGCAGCAGGACGCGCTCGTGGGTGGCGAGGGCCTGGTCGGCGGGGATGGCGGGGTCGGGGAGGGGGCCGCCCTCGGTGACGACACCGAAGTCGCCTCCGATGTCGGCGTAGGGGAGCGGCTCGTACGACGACCCGGACGCTTCCAGACGCAGATAGGCGACGTCCAGCGGCCACTTCGCGGGCGAGTCGGCGAGGTCCATGCCGTAGATGGTGAGCCTGCCGTGCTTCTTGGCGACGTACGCGAAGTACACGCGCTCGAAGGCCGCGTCCCGGGCCTCGGGGAGGGGCGTGCGGGCGATGAGGGCGTCGAGGCGGGCGATCTGGTCGGCCTGGCGGCGGGACTGCTCGACGAGGGTGCGGGCGACAAAGGTGGAGCGCTGGCTGAAGAAGTGCAGGATGTGCAGGCAGGCGGTGCCGAGGAGGGCGTCGTGGAAGTAGGCGGCGTCGGCGGACAGTTCGCGTACGGGATCGCCGCCCCCGCTGCGGGCCGCGGCGTGCCGCAGTCGGCGGGCGAGGGCTTCGGGGCCGAGCTGGACGGCCTGTACGTCGTCGAGGTCGAGGTCGCCGAGTGCGGCGAGGCTGCGGGCGAGGGCGCCGGCGACGGCGGGTGCCTCGTCGGCGGGGACGGGCGGTTCACCGGCTGCACGTCCGCCGCCGGGAAGGGCGCGCCGTACGAGGGCGTCGGCGAGCTTGCGCAGGCCCGCCTCGTCCAACTCCCGCTGCTCGCCGCGGAACGACACCAGCGCCGCCATCCGCACCGGCCGGCCCGCCAGCCCGGCGCCGGGGCCCTCGCTGCGGAACAGCCGCCGGACGAGGGGCGCGACGACGGCGGACGCGAGCCTGATGCCGACGGCTGCGGGTTCCATGCGGCTGACGATATAGCGGGTGGCGGTACGTCACCCGCGGTGTTCGCCGAAGGCCCGGTTGATGCCGGTATGCGCACCCTCATCATGAGGAATTTCCGGAAGATGAGGCTGAGTTCGGGTGGAGTCGGTACGGACGGTAGGCCAATGTTCTCTTACGGACGGGGGAGAGGTCGCCGCACGTAGTCACGTACGGCCCAGGTGGTCCGGGAGTTCGTAGAGTGAGGTCTCACGGTTCGGGCAACACGGCGCGGCAGGCTCACTCTGCGGGTCTCGCGCTGCTCTCCGATCGGGAACGCCAGGTGCTCCTGCTGCTCGCCGACGGTCCGTCCAACCGGCAACTGGCGTCGCAGCTAGGGGTGGCGGAACGTACGGTCCGCGCCCATCTGACGAGCATCAGCCGCAAGCTGGGCGTGGAGTCGCGCGTCCAGGCCGCCCTGGTCGGCGACCGCAACCGGCGGGCGCTGCGGCCGGCTGCGGCGGGCACGGACCGGGATGCCGCAAGAGGCAATAGCCGGGGTCACCACGTTCGTGAATGATGTGAGGGCCAGTTCCCTCCGGGGTGTCGTGGCTGCGATCTGCCGCCGTCGTACGCGGGCGGCGCGGACGGCACCCCCCCGGGACGGAGCGCTGGTGCGTTCGCTTCCCGGCCTCATACGCACCAGCGTCTCCGTCCCCCTCGGGCCCCGCTCGTGGCCGCGCCGCCGCCCGTCAGCCCTCGTCGAGCATGCCGGACCGCGCGAGCAGGTAGCCGAGCTGGGTGCGGCTGTCGCTGCCGAGGGCTGTGGAGAGTTTGGCGACGTGGGCGCGGCAGGTGCGGACGTTCATGCCGAGGCGGCGGGCGATGGCCTCGTCGAGGTGGCCTTCGACGAGAAGCCGGGCGATCTTCAGCTGGACACCCGTGATCCCCTCCGCCGTTCGCTGGCACTCGATGTCCTCGCCCCAGGGGGTGGCGATGCGCCATAAGTGGTCGAAGGTGGCGGCGAGATACCAGGCCACGCCGCGGTGACGGACTTCGATGGCCACCGTGCGGTCGGCCTGCGCGGGTATGAAGGCGACTTCCCGGTCGATGATGATCGCCCTCTCGACGTTCTCTTCGAGAGTGCGTATTTCCAGGCCCGTGTGCTGCACCTGTGCCAGGTATTGCACCGCTTCCGGGGTGTGCCGGGCGGTGTGGCTGTACAGGCTGCGGATGCGGACTCTCCGTTCAGCCAGCGGAAGCACGCGTTCGACAGCCGCTTTGTAGACCCACGCCGCGCGGCGCCCCATGGGCTGGGCGGTGAGCAACTCGTCGGTGCACTCCTCCAGGGCGCGTACCAACTCGGCGTCGATCCGCTCCTTTCCCTCCCAGATCGTGATCGCGGGTTCCGCCGCCGCACCCGCGCGGGACGGCGCGGGCCGGCCGAGGGTGCCGGCGATGCTGAGGGCGAGGTCGCGGTAGCCGCTCACTTCCGACTCCACGAGGGCGAAGAGGTGCTCCATGGCCTCCGTCGGCGGCACCGGAACCAGCCAGTCACCGTCGTCGCCGTGGCGGAGGAGGCCGGATTCAACAAGGCAGGGTGCCGCCTCACTCACCGATGCCGCGAGGCGACCGGAGTGCAGGGCCTTGGCGTAGAGCTTCCGGCCCGTCTCACAGATGTGCGAGGCGGAATGGGTGAGGTGACCCACGGTTCACACCCCCTCAAGCATGCCGGAGCGGGCGATGAGGTAGCCGAGTTGGGTGCGGCTGTCGCTGCCGAGGGCTGTGGAGAGTTTGGCGACGTGGGCGCGGCAGGTGCGGACGTTCATGCCGAGGCGGCGGGCGATGGCCTCGTCGAGGTGGCCTTCGACGAGAAGCTGCGCGATCTTCTGCTGGACCCCCGTGATGCCCGTCGGGGTGTCCCGGTGCGGGATTTGGCTTTCCCAGGGAACAGCGAGCTGCCAGAACTGCTCGAAGACGCTGACCAGATACCAGACCATGCCGGGGTGCCGGATCTCCAGCGCCGTCTCGCGGTCGGGCTGCGTGGGTACGAACGCGACTGCGCGGTCGACGATGAGGAGTCTCTCCGCGGTCTCCTCCATGGTGCGCACTTCGAGGCCGGTGTCCTTGAGGACGTCGAGGTACGCGAGCGTGGCGGGATGGTGCCGATAGGTGTGCTGGTACAGCGTCCGCTGGGCGATGCCGCGTTCGTGCAGCTCCCGGACCCGCTGGGCGGTCGCGCGGATCTTCTCCGGGGTCCTGTTGGTCCGGCCGCTGGCGGGCTGGATCGCGAGGAACTCCTCGGTGCCGTCGTCGAGAGCGCGCAGCAACGCGGCTTCGATCTGCTCCTTGCCCTCCCAGAGGGTGAACAGGGACGGAGCCGTCTCTTCCGGGGTGAGCGTGGTGAGCTGCTCGACGGTGCCCGCGAGAGCAGCGGCGAACCGCCGGTACTCGGACAGCTCCCGCTCCAGCGGGCGGACGAGGCCGGCGACGGCCTCGGACGGCGGTGCGGGCACGAGCCAGCGCGAGTTGCCCGCGTCGCGACGCAGGAGGCCGGTGTCGATCAGGCACGGTGCGGCGCCGGTGGCCTCGCGGGAGAGCATGCCGGTGCGTAACGCGGCGGTGTAGAGCTTTCTGCCCACGTCACAGAGGGCGGTTTCCGGGTGGGGGTGCTCCATGGTGCCGGGTCTCCTTGAGTGACTGGAGCGGTTGCCGGGGCTATGAGTTCTTGGAACCAGGACACCGATTCGGCGGCACTTGTGCCGCTCCCAGGCTCCGTATGAGGCGCGCGCCATCCCGTCACGACTCTTCAAGGAGGCCCGAGCGGGCAATGTGGTAGCCCAGTTGGGCGCGGCTGTTACTGCCGAGCAGGGCGGCCAGTCGGGCGGTGTGTGCGCGGCAGGTACGGACACTGATGCCGAGGCGGCGGGCGATGGCCTCGTCGAGATGGCCCTCGACGAGGAGCCGGGCGATGCTTCGCTGCACACCGCTGATGCCTTCCGGGGGCGGCGCGGCGTAGGCCGCTTGCTCGATGGGGGTAGCGAGCTGCCAGAACTGGTCGAAAGTATCGGCAAGGTAGCCGACCAACCCGGGATGCCGTACCTCCAGGGCGACTTGCCGGTCCGGACGGGCGGGGATGTAGGCGATCTTCCGGTCGATGATGATCAACCGTTCGATGATCTCTTCGAGGGTCCGAACCCTCACCCGGTGTGGCCCGACGAACCGCAGGTACGCCTGCGTGAGCGGAGCCTCCCTGGCCGTGTGCTGGTAGAGCGTGCGCATGATGACGCCCCGGTCGATGAGAGGGCGCACGCGGCGCAGCGCCTCGCCCAGGGCGCGTGAGCCGCGAGCAGCTTCCGGCTGTACCGTCAGCAGTTCTTCGGCGCAGTCGGTCACCGCCCGGTCCAGTGCCACGTTGATCGTGCCGATGCCCTCCAGCACGGTGACCGGGGCGTCATGGGACGGCTCGGCGCTGATGTCGGTGAACCGGGTGAAGGCCCGTGCGAGGTGCACCGCCTGGCGCTGTCGGTCGCGGATTTCCTGTTCGAGTTTCTGGAGCAGGGCGGCCAGGGCGTGCTGCGCGGGTACGGGGAGCAGCCGCTCGTCGTCGTCGTGATCGGGTATCAGCAGAGCCAGGTCGATCAGACACGGGGCGTCGGCCACGGCCGCTCGGGAGATGCCGCCGTCTCGTACCGCCGTGGCGTACAGATCCCGGCTGGCGGGGCACGGCTCGGCTGGCCCGTGCGGGTGTCCGTTGTTGGCCATGGAGGGTCAGTCCCGGTCGAGGATGTCCGAGCGGGCGATGAGGTAGCCGAGTTGGGCGCGGCCGTTGCTGCCGAGGATGGTGGCGAGCTTGGCGATGTGGGCGCGGCACGTGCGGACGTTCATGCCGAGCCGGTCGGCGATGACCTCGTCTACGTGCCCCTCGACGAGGAGCTTGGCGATGCTTCGCTGCACGCCGGTGATTCCGTCCTGCTCCGGCGGAGTGTAGTGCACCTCCTCGTCGAGTGGGGTGGCGCTCTGCCAGAGGTGGTCGAAGACGCCCGCGAGATACTCGACCAGGCCGGGGATGCGGATCTCCAGAGCAACGTGCCGGTTGTACATCACGGGGCGCTCCCGCTGCGCGGGAATGAACGCCACCTTCCGGTCGATGATGATCAGCCGGTCGACGAGTTCTTCGAGGGTGCGCAACTCCATGTGTTCCTCGCCGATGCGTTCCTGGTACGCGAGGAGGCCATAGCTGTGCCGAGCCGTGTGCTGGTACAGGCTGCGCACCCGTACCCCGCGCTCCACCAGCGGACGGACCCGGGCTATCGCGGTGCTCAGCACCTCCGGAGTGCGACCGCCTCCGGGCTGTACCGTGAGCAGCTCCTTCTCGCAGCCGGCCGTCGCCTGGACGATGGTGGCGTCGATGTTGCTCACCCCGTGCAGTTCGGTCATCGCACCGGTGGTTGAGGGGCGTTGCTCGCTTATCGCAAGGAACGGGGCGAACGCGTCCGAAAGGGCCAGGGTCTGCTCCCGGCGCTCGAGGATCTCCCGCTCCAGGGGGTGTTCGAGCTGCGCCAGCACGGTGGAGGGGGGGACGGGGCGCAGCCACCGGGGGTCGTCCAGGTCAGGGTGGAGAAGCGTCAAGTCGATCAGGCACGGTGCGCCGTCAGCCTCTTCCCGGGAGACGCGCCCAGTACGCAGGGCTCGGGAGTACAGCTCCGCGCCTGCTTCGCACAGGTCTGCGTATCCGTGCGAATGCCCGGGTTGGTCACTCTTTCTCACCATTTTTCCGTCCCACAGGAAGATGTGATTCAGGAACATGATGCAGTGCGGAGGTGGTGTCTGACCTGTTGGTAGGGCACCTTCTTCAGAGGGAAGCAGAGAAGAGGCCGGGACTCCCCATGGGAAAGAAGCTCGTTACATGGGCTGTTGCCCTGGTCGCAGCGGTTGCGATCGGTGGTGCGGCCGGATTGCAGCAGGGCGTCGAAGACAACGACCCCCATTGGGACGGTGTATCTGCTGAGGCGGCAACAGTCCTTGTTCAGCAGGACCCTGTTTGGACGTAGATGACTTAGACACAAGGTGAAGGGATGACTTCAGACGACCGCCGAAAGATGGAGAACCAGTGGCTCTCCATCGATCTCGCTACGGCGGTTCCCCACCCCGGGGACAGGATGACGGTAGCCCTGCTGGGTGAGCCGATCACCATCCTCCGTGACCGGGGTGGGAGCGTCCGGGCCTTCCGCCGGAGGTCAGGGTGCTATGTACGCTGCGTGGTGCGCTGCGGCGTGATCTTCGTCAATCTTGGCGAGGAGGATCACGTTCCCGTGGCAGCCGACGGTGTACCAAATAGCGAGAGCATCACCCCCCACTGTGCCTGATCGGGCGGTATCCCCCGTGTCCAGATCGCCCGAGGGCACACCAGCGGTGCCATCGCGGACGCAACCCCGCGATGGCACCGCTTTTGCGTGTGCGGACGCGCATGCTGAGGGGTGACGGCCGCGTCGCGGTCGTCGGTGGTCGGTGCTGAGTTGAGGTTGAGTGGAGTAGACTCAACTTAGCTTACGGAGCCTCAGGCACGCCGAGTGCGGGCCGGGGCTCGCCCCACGACCGGCACCCCGGCAAGGAGGAGCACACAGCAGTGGACGCGGAGCTGACCAACAAGAGCCAGGAAGCGATCGCCGGTGCCAACGGCCGTGCGGTGTCCGGCGGGAACCCGGACATCACCCCCGTGCACCTGCTGCTCGCCCTGCTCGAAGTGGAGGACAACGAGAACCTCCAGGACCTGCTGGTTGCCGTCGACGCCGACCAGGCCGCCGTACGGTCCGGGGCCGAGGCGCTGCTCGGCGGGTTGCCCAGCGTGCAGGGGGCCACCGTGTCGCCGCCGCAGGCCGACCGGGACCTGCTGGCCGTCCTGCGTGACGCCGCCGGGCGGGCGAAGAAGCTCGGCGATCAGTACGTGTCGACCGAGCATCTGCTCATCGGGGTCGCCGCCGAGGGCGGGCCGGCCAAGGAGCTGCTGAAGAAGCAGGGCGCCAACGCCAGGGCGCTTGTGCAGGCGTTCGAGAAGATCCGCGGCGACCGGCGCGTGACCACCAAGAACCCCGAGAGCACGTACCAGGCCCTCGGCAAGTTCGGCACCGATCTCACCGCCGCCGCCCGCGACGGCAAGCTCGACCCCGTCATCGGGCGCGACCAGGAGATCCGCCGCGTCGTGCAGGTGCTCTCCCGGCGGACGAAGAACAACCCCGTCCTCATCGGCGAGCCCGGCGTCGGCAAGACCGCCGTCGTCGAGGGGCTCGCGCAGCGGATCGTGAAGGGTGACGTACCGGAGAGCCTGAAGAACAAGCGGCTCGTCGCGCTCGATCTCGGTGCCATGGTCGCCGGGGCTAAGTACCGGGGCGAGTTCGAGGAGCGGCTGAAGACCGTGCTCGCCGAGATCCGGGAGAGCGAGGGCCAGGTCATCACGTTCATCGACGAGCTGCACACCGTCGTCGGCGCCGGCGCGGGCGGCGAGTCCGCCATGGACGCCGGCAACATGCTCAAGCCCATGCTCGCCCGCGGCGAGCTGCGCATGGTCGGCGCGACGACCCTCGACGAGTACCGCGAGCGGATCGAGAAGGACGCCGCCCTGGAGCGCCGGTTCCAGCAGGTACTTGTCGCCGAGCCCACCGTCGAGGACACCATCGCCATCCTCCGCGGCCTCAAGGGGCGCTACGAGGCACACCACAAGGTCGCCATCGCCGACTCCGCGCTCGTCGGCGCCGCCACCCTCTCCGACCGGTACATCACCTCCCGCTTCCTCCCCGACAAGGCCATCGACCTCGTCGACGAGGCCGCCTCCCGGCTCCGCATGGAGATCGACTCCTCGCCCACCGAGATCGACGAACTCCAGCGCGCCGTCGACCGGCTCCGCATGGAGGAGCTGGCGCTGAAGAACGAGTCCGACGTCGCCTCCCGCGAGCGCCTGGAGCGGCTGCAGCGCGACCTCGCCGACAAGGAGGAGGAGCTGCGCGGCCTCACCGCCCGCTGGGCGAAGGAGAAGCAGGGCCTCAACCGGGTCGGCGAGCTGAAGGAGCGGCTGGACGAACTGCGCGGCGCCTTCGAGCGCGCCCGGCTGGACAACGACCTCGCCACGGCCTCCAAGCTCCGCCACGGCGAACTGCCCGCCCTCGAACGCGAGCTGGAGGAGGCGTCCGCCGCCGAGGAGGAGGTCAAGCGGGACACGATGGTCAAGGAGGAGGTCGGCTCCGACGACATCGCCGACGTCATCTCCTCCTGGACCGGCATCCCCGCGGGCCGGCTGCTGGAGGGCGAGACGCAGAAGCTGCTGCGCATGGAGGAGGAGCTGGGCAGGCGCCTCATCGGCCAGGACGAGGCGGTACGGGCCGTCTCCGACGCCGTGCGCCGCAGCCGTGCCGGCATCGCCGACCCCAACCGGCCGACGGGTTCCTTCCTCTTCCTCGGCCCCACCGGCGTCGGCAAGACCGAGCTGGCCAAGGCGCTGGCCGACTTCCTCTTCGACGACGAGCGGGCCATGGTCCGCATCGACATGAGCGAGTACGGCGAGAAGCACTCCGTCTCCCGCCTCGTCGGCGCGCCCCCGGGGTACGTCGGGTACGAGGAGGGCGGTCAGCTCACGGAGGCCGTACGGCGGCGCCCGTACTCGGTGATCCTGCTGGACGAGATGGAGAAGGCGCACAACGAGGTCTTCGACATCCTGCTGCAGGTGCTGGACGACGGGCGGCTGACGGACGGCCAGGGCCGTACCGTCGACTTCCGCAACACCATCCTCATCCTCACCTCCAACCTCGGCTCCACCTTCCTCGTCGACCCGATGATCAAGGACGAGCAGAAGCGGGAAGGGGTGCTGGAGACGGTGCGGAAGGTCTTCCGGCCCGAGTTCCTCAACCGGCTCGACGACCTCGTCGTCTTCAACGCCCTCGGCGGCGACCAGCTCAGGCGCATCGCCGCCCTCCAGATCGCCCATCTGCAGGAACGGCTCACCGAACGGCGGCTCACCCTGGAGGTCAGCGACGCGGCCCTGGACTGGCTCGCGCGCCTCGGCATCCCGGAGGACGAGCCGGAGCCCGACCTCAGCTACGGGGCGCGGCCACTGCGGCGGCTGGTGCAGACGGCGATCGGCGACCAGCTCGCGAAGGAGATCCTGGCGGGCGAGGTGCGCGACGGGGACACGGTGCGGGTGGACGTGTTCGGGAACCAGTTGCTGGTCGGCGCGGCGCAGTAGGGCGGCCGGCGGGGCCGGCGCCTGCGGCCGGCCCGCGGGCGCCGCCGTGCCTGTGCCCGGGTCCGTGCTGGTGCCCGCGCCGGGCGGAGACGTTCGGCCGTAGCGGGTTATCCACAGGGTGTCGTCGCCGGGTTGCGGGCACGGGCCCCCGGTGGGGGAGGATGGGCGGGAACCGTTCGAAGGGAACCCCACGTGAGCATCGACCCGTCCTCGATTCCGAACTTCGGGGGCCAGCAGCCCGAATCCCGCGGCAGCGGCGGCCCGCAGGGGCCCATCGTGCCTGACCAGGATCTGGTCAAACAGCTTCTGGAGCAGATGGAGCTGAAGTACGTCGTCGACGAGGAGGGGGACCTCGCGGCGCCGTGGGAGCACTTCCGTACGTACTTCATGTTCCGCGGCGAGGGAGAGCAGCAGCTCTACTCCGTGCGGACCTTCTACGACCGGCAGCACTCGCTGGACGACAAGCCGGAGCTGCTGGAGGCCATCGACGACTGGAACCGCCGCACCCTGTGGCCGAAGGTCTACACGCACACGCATGACGACGGCTCCGTCCGGCTGATCGGCGAGGCGCAGATGCTGATCGGCACGGGCGTGGCGCTGGAGCACTTCGTGTCGAGCACCGTGAGCTGGGTGCGGGCGTCGATCGAGTTCGACAAGTGGCTCGTGGAGACGCTGGGGCTTCAGCAGGAGCTGGACAGCGACGGCCCGGATGAGGGCGGGGACGCGGGCGGGCCGGAGGACCTGGACGGGCCGGACGGCGCGGGGCCGAAGGAGAGCTGAGCGCAGGGCCGGACGGCTGTCCGGGGGCTGGCGGTCCGAGGGCCTGCGGTTCCGGGGGCCGGTGGTTCCGGGGGCCGGTGGTTCAGGGCCGGTGGTTCAGGGCCGGTGGTCCGGGGCGGCGTTCCGGGGCGGCGTTCCGGGGCGGCGGTCCGGGGCGGCGGCCCCGGGTGGCCGTGCCGTGCCCCGCCGTGCGCTGCCGGGCTCTGCCGTGCGGCCGGTCAGGTGTCCGTCAGTGCGGCGCGCAGCGCCTCGTACGCCCGGGTGCCCGGGGTGACGGGCGCGTAGTGGCCGGTGCCGGGCAGCTCCCGTAGCTGCGCCCCCACGGCGTGGGCGTAGCGGCGGGACAGCTCCACCGGTACGTCGGCGTCGGCCTCGCCGTGGAGCAGTACGACCGGGGCCGCCGGTGCCGGCATCCGCATCGGGTCCGTCTCGTCGAGCCGCTCCGCCACGCGCCCGGCGCCGCCGAGGAGTTCGGCGACGGCGCCGTCGCTGAGGCCCAGGTCGTGGGCGCGGGCCAGGTCCGCGACGGCGGCGACGCCGACGACGCGGGAGACGGCCGTGGGGCACCGCGAGGCGGCCCAGAGCGCGAGGTGGCCGCCCGCGGAGTGCCCGACGAGTACCACGGGCCCGGCGCCGGGCAGCGCGGCGAGCGCCGGCGGCAGGTCGTCGAACGTCGCGGGGAAGCCACCGCCGCCGTCCGCGCCCGCGGTTGCCCCGCTGACAGCGGCGCCCGCGGTTGCCCCGCCGGCCGTGGCGCCCGTGGCTGGGCCGCCATCCCCGGCGCCCGCGGTTGTGCGGCCGTCCGCGGCGCCCGCGGTTGCCCCGCCGTCCGCGGCACCCGCCGGCTCCCCCTGCGCGCCCGGCCCGGCACCGCCGGGGGCCCGTGAGCCCACCCGGCGGTACTCGACCAGCGCCACGCACCGGTCCAGGTCCGCCGCCAGCGCCGCCGCCAGCGGGGACAGGTAGGTGCGGTCGTAGCGTTCCCGCCAGAAGCCGCCGTGGAGCAGGGCCACGACCGGGCGGGCCGACTCGTCCCCGTACAGGTCGACGATCTGCGACGGGTGGTCCCCGTACGCCAGCGTGCGCGTCGGCGCGACGTGCTTCAGGGCGAACAGCGTGCGGGCCTCGTCGTCCCGTTCGTCAACGGCGGTCATCCAGCACCTCTCCCAGCACTCCGGCAGCGCGGTATATGTCCGAGAACGAGGTATACAGCGGTGTCACGCCGAAACGGAGCACATCCGGCGGCCGGAAGTCGCCGACCACGCCGCGTGCGATCAGCTCGCCCATCACCTCCTCCGCCCCGGCGCAGCGCAGCGAGACCTGGCTGCCGCGCTCGGCGTGCGGCAGCGGGGTCAGCGGGGTGAGCGACGGCCCGGCAGGGAGGGCCGCGACGCACTCCAGGAAGAAGTCCGACAGCGCCAGGCTCTTCTCCCGCACCGCCTCGATCGCCACGCCGTCCCAGACCCCGAGCGCCGCCTCCAGCGCCAGCATCGACAGGATGTCCGGCGTCCCGACGCGCCCGCGCACGGCGCCGTCCGCCGGGTGGTAGCCGGCGGCCATGGCGAAGGGGTCGGCGTGCGAGTTCCAGCCGGGCAGCGGGGAGTCGAAGCGGGGCTGGAGCCCGCGGCGTACGTAGAGGTACGCGGGCGCGCCCGGGCCGCCGTTGAGGAACTTGTACGTGCACCCCACCGCCAGATCCACCCCGTGCACGTCGAGCCCGACCGGCAGGGCGCCGGCGCTGTGGCACAGGTCCCACACGGCGAGCGCGCCCACGGCGTGCAGGGCGGCGGTGGTGCCGGGCAGGTCGTGGAGCCGGCCGGTGCGGTAGTCGACGTGGTTGACCAGCGCGAGCGCGGTCCGCGGGCCGGCGGTGGCGGCGATCTCGTGCGGCTCCACGGCCCGTAGCGCACAGCCGGTCAGCCGGGCGGCGGACTCGGCGACGTAGCCGTCGGTGGGGAACGTCGTCGCGTCGACCAGCACCTCGTCGCGGGCCGCCCCCGCGCCGGACTGCGCGATGCGCACCCCGGCGACGACGGCCTTGAGGACGTTGACGCTGGTGGAGTCGCCGACGACCACCTGCCCCGGGGCGGCGCCCAGCAGCGGCGCGATCCGGTCGCCGATCCGCTCGGGCGCGGTCCACCAGCCGGACTCCGTCCACGACCGGATCCGCAGTTGCCCCCACTCCCGGACCACCACGTCGCCGACCCGGGCCGGGACGGCGGCGGGCAGGGCGCCGAGGGAGTTGCCGTCGAGGTAGACGACCGGCGGGGTGTCGGAGGTGGCGGTGGACGGGCCGTTGGACGTGGCGGTGGACGGGGCAGCGGACGAGGCAGCGGACGGGGCGCCGGGTGGCGTCGGCCCTCGGCGGGCCGCGTCGTCCAGGACGAACTCCGTCCGCTTCGCCCGCAGGGGGTCCGCCAGGTCCAGCTCCGCCGCCCGCTTCGCCAGCGCCGCGCTCCAGTTCAGACCGGCCGCCTCGCCGTCGGCCCGTGCCACCCGGCCGTCGACCCGTGCTGCCTCGCCGTCGGCCCGTGCCGCTGAGCCGCCGGCCCGCGCCGCCCCGGCCGGCCCCGGCTCGCCGGGGCCGTGCGCCTCAGACATGGCTCCGCGCCGTCCACAGCTCGGGGAAAACCTGCTTGGTCGCGCGCTTCTCCAGCCACGCCACCCCCGCCGAGCCGCCCGTGCCGACCTTGCCGCCCATCGCGCGGCGGGTGGCCACCAAGTGGTCGTTGCGCCAGCGCCACACCAGCTCGGCGATGTCCGTCAGCACCTCGCCGAGCCCGATCAGCTCGGAGTCCCGCGGCCCGGCGTAGACGGCCGCCCACGCGGCCTCCACCTCTGGGTGCGGCTCGTACCGCCGCGCCGGGTCACGGTCCAGGACGGCGGCCGACAGCGGGTACCCCTTGGCGTCCAGGTAGCGCAGCACCTCGTCGTAGAGGCTGGGCTCGCCGAGTTGCTTCTCCAGCTCGTCGTGGACCCGCGGGGCACCGCGGTGCGGTACGAGCATCGACGCGGACTTCTCGCCGAGCAGGAACTCCATCCGCCGGTACATCGCCGACTGGAAGCCGGAGCCCTCGCCGAGCGCGTTGCGGAAGGCGTTGAACTGCTGGGGCGTGAGCCGCGCCAGCGGCTCCCAGGAGGCGTTCAGCGAGCGCAGCTCGTACGTGCTGCGCCGCAGCGCCGCCAGCGCCACCGGCAGGTCGTCGCGGCGCAGCGCCTCGGCCGCGGTCTCCCACTCGTGCACGACGACGGTGAACCACAGCTCCATGACCTGCGTGGTCACCAGGAAGGCCAGCTCGCCGGGGTCTTCCGAGAGCGGGTGCTGCAGATGGGTGAGGACGTCCGCCTGGACGTAGTCCTCGTAGGGAGTGGTGCCCCGGAAGTCGAGGTTCGGGGGCTGGTCCCCGTCCGGCTGAGGGCCGCCGGGGTGGTGCCCGCCGGGCTGGTGGGCCGGGGGCTGGTGCCCCTCGGTGTCCGCGGGCAGGGGGTCGTGAGCACGGCTGTCCATGAGCTGTCTCCCACACAAGAGCCACCGGGTAGCGGTCCGCCCCTTCCTGCCGGCAACAGGGCCCCGGTCCCCTCGGGTGCGGCGGCATCCGGTGCGCCGTACCCACTTCGCATCATCCGCGGCACGGCGGCGGGAGGCAAGACAGCCGGTCCGGCCGGGCCGGGCCCGCGTCCTGTCCCGCGGCGGCCCTCGCCGACCCCGGTCGGATGTCCGCCGGCCCGGCGCGGACGGCCTTACCGCAGCACCGGCTCGATGTCCGCCGGATCGAAGATCGGCCCATTGGACGCAGGCTTGACGATGACCGCGCGGAACACCTTGAGCACAGCCGCCCGCTGTTGCTCGATCGTCAACTTCTCCCAGTGTTTCCGTATGTCGATGGGGCCGGCGTCGAAGGTCGTGATCTCTGCGCGATGCAGGACACGCTCCCGGTGCAGCTCCGTGATCTGCTTCTCCAGCTCCTCGGTGAGTGCGATGTAGCGTGCGGCTGACAGCCGCTTCTCCTGCCAAGCCTGCGTGAACTCGGCCATGTCCCTCTCCAGGGAGGCAAGTTGCTCCTCCTTCGCCCATTCCGGAGCACGCTCGCGCACGTTCGCTATGGCCTTGTCCGAGCTGCGGAACACAGCATTCCTGATGAGGTGGTCGACCGGTTCGCCCGTCCTGGCCACTCCCCCGCACCCTCCGTCGTTCTTACCGGGGCACGCATACCTGAACTGCGAAGATGTCCTCGACTTCCGGTATGACGGGAAGGCCCGCATCTTCGTCCCGCATCTTCCGCACCGGGCGATGCCCGACAACAGGTACTTGGTGGCGTTGTCCCGTACCGCACGCCCCTCCGCCTCCCGCCGGATCTTCTCGGTGAGCAGGTACCACTCGTCGGGGGTGACGATGGGTTCCCACTCGCCGACGACGGGATCGCCGCTCTCGTCCAGAAACAGCTCGCCCTGGTGCATCCGGTAGCCACAGATCCGCGGATTCACCAGCATCCGCTTGATCTTGGAGTCGTCGAAGATGCCACCGGTGTGCGACCTGATGCCCTTGTCCCGCCACTCGCGCGCGATCGAGGCCCACCGGATGCCGTCCAGGAAGTCCTTCACAGCCTTCCGGAGATGCTCGGCCTCTTCCGGCACCAGTGTCCGGCGGTCCTCGCGATTCCAGCCGTACGGCGCCCGGCCACCGGGGAGCCTGCCCTGTGCGGCGAGTTCCGCATGCTTGCGCTTCGTGCGTCTTGAGGTGTCCGCCGACGCCTTGTTGGCGATGGTGACCTTGATGCGCGCGATGAAGCGGCCGTTCTCCGTGGCGAGGTCGATGTCCGACGCAGACACGGAGTCGAAGACGAGGTGGCGCCTGCGGCGCTCGGCGTTCTCGTACTCGTCGATCCAGGCTTCGAGCTCCCGCGGCTGGCGCGTGAAGCGATCGATGTCCCAGGCGACGACTCCGTCGATCCGAGCAGCCTTGAGGTCCTCCAGCATGTGCCGGAACTCTGGGCGTACCGTCCTGCGCTTGTACGCGGAGAGGTCGTTGTCCTCGTAGACCTTGGCGACCTCCCACCCTCTGGCAGCGCAGTGCAGTCGGCAGTCCTGCTCCTGCCGTGCGACGCCCAGACCCTCAGCCTCGTCGTCCTTGCTGATCCGGGTGTAGATGCCCACCTGTATAGCTCCGGAGGATCCCCGTGGTGTTGCCATGTGCCGGATCGTCGCATAGGGCAGTCGATTACATCAACCGCCATTCTCACACCCGTCCGGACCGCGGCCGAATCCCGGCAAGGCCATCCCGAACGCCTGATCGCAAGTGGCAGACTGGCGGCATGACGACGCACAAGAACCTGCTCGGCGGCCCCGAGCCGACTCACCTGCCGGAGAACGAGGAGGCGTACCGCCTCCTCGGCGAGGAGTCCCTGCCGCCGGCCGAGGTCGCGGCCCAGCACCCCACGTTCTCGCTCGCTTGGGCGATGCTCGCCGATGACGCCTTCGAGGGTGGGCGCGTGGTGGAGTCCTACGCGTACGCCCGTACCGGCTACCACCGGGGACTTGACGCTCTGCGCCGGGCCGGGTGGAGGGGACATGGCCATATCCCTTGGAGCCACCGGGCCAATCGCGGATTCCTGCGCTGCCTCGCCGCGCTCGCGCGTGCCGCCGGCGCGATCAACGAGAAGGAAGAGACGGAGCGCTGCTGGCAGTTCCTCAAGGACAGCAGCGCAGAGGCGTACGCCGAGCTGAAGCGGTAAGGACACACTCGTCATCTCACGGACACGCCCCGGCCGAGGCTCCCGCGGCCGGGCCCCGGCCGGGACCGCGGCCCGCCCGGGGCGGTGTCCGCGCGGCGTTACTTCAGCTTCGTGCCCGTCGAGCGCAGGTGCGCGCACGCGGTCCGTACCCGCTCGGCCATCGACGCCTCGGCGAGCTTGCCCCAGGAGCGCGGGTCGTACGCCTTCTTGTTGCCCACCTCGCCGTCGACCTTGAGCACGCCGTCGTAGTTCTGGAACATGTGCGCCGCGATGGGGCGGGTGAAGGCGTACTGCGTGTCCGTGTCGATGTTCATCTTGACCACGCCGTTCTCCAGCGCGGTGGCGATCTCCTCCTCGGAGGAGCCGGAGCCGCCGTGGAAGACGAAGTCGAACGGGCTCTGCTTGCCGTACTTCGCGCCGACGCCCTCCTGGAGGTCCTTCAGCAGCTCGGGCCGGAGCACGACGTTCCCCGGCTTGTAGACCCCGTGCACGTTGCCGAAGGAGGCCGCCAGCAGGTAGCGCCCCTGCTCGCCGAGGCCCAGGGCCTCGGCCGTGCGCAGCGCGTCGTCCACGGTCGTGTACAGCTCGTCGTTGATCTCGTGGGTGACGCCGTCCTCCTCGCCGCCGGTCGGGGTGATCTCGACCTCCAGGATGATCTTCGCGGCGGCGGCGCGGGGCAGCAGCTCCTGCGCGATGGCCAGGTTGTCCGCGAGGGTCTCGGCGGAGCCGTCCCACATATGCGACTGGAACAGCGGGTTCTCCCCGCGGGCGACGCGCTCCTCGGAGGCGGCGAGCAGCGGGCGCACGTACCCGTCGAGCTTGTCCTTGGGGCAGTGGTCGGTGTGCAGGGCGACATTGACCGGGTACTTCCTGGCGACGATCGCCGCGTACTCGGCGAGGGCGACCGCGCCCGTGACCATGTCCTTGCTGTGCTGCCCGCCCAGGAACTCGGCGCCGCCCGTGGAGATCTGGACGATCCCGTCGCTCTCGGCCTCGGCGAAGCCGCGCAGCGCGGCGTGCAGGGTCTGCGACGAGGTGACGTTGATGGCCGGGTAGGCGAACTTGCCTGCCTTCGCCCGGTCCAGCATCTCGTTGTAGACCTCGGGGGTTGCGATGGGCATCTGTCCGCTCCTTGGAGACGTGCGGGTGTCTGCGTTGTCCTGCATACAGGGTTGTCCCGCATACGGGGTTGTCCTGCATGCGTGTACGAGTGCGGCCGGCTCCGTTGCCGTGGCGCCCCTGGAGTGCCCCCATCCTCCCAGATGTGCGTCCGCGCTTCCCGACCCTGTGGATAACCCCGTGCCGCCCACCCGGGTGACTGGCAGGACCTTGCCGTACGGCTCAGCCGAGGCCCAGGTCGGCGAGCCCGTAGGCGTACAGATACGGCACGCCCGCCGTGTCGCGCACCCGCTCCGCCGCACCCGTGTCGCGGTCCACGATGGTGGCGACGGCGACCACCTCCGCGCCGGCCTCACGCGCCGCCTCCACGGCCGTCAGCGCCGAACCCCCCGTCGTCGAGGTGTCCTCGACGATCAGCACCCGGCGGCCCGCGATGTCCGGGCCCTCGATGCGGCGCTGCATGCCGTGCGTCTTGCTCGCCTTGCGGACGACGAAGGCGTCGAGCGGGCGCGCGCGATCGCCCGCGGCGGCGGAGACGTGCAGCATCGCGTCCGCGATGGGGTCGGCGCCGAGGGTGAGGCCGCCGACGGCGTCGTAGCCGAGGTCCTTGGCGAGGTCGAGCATGACGCGGCCGACGAGCGGCGCGGCGGCGCCGTCGAGGGTGATCCGGCGCAGGTCGAGGTAGTAGTCGGCCTCGATGCCGGAAGAGAGGGTCACCTTGCCGTGCACGACGGCCTTGTCCTTGATCTGACCCAGCAGGTCGGCGTGTGCGTCGCTCATGGCGGTGAGCCTAACCGAGCGTGCGCCACGCCCAGGTCGTCGAGACCTCCAGCGGCTCGATGGGGGTGACGAGGCGGGGATGGGTGTTCAGCCCGTTGGGCGGGCCGGACTGCGGCTCCACGCAGACGGCTTCGGGCTGCTCGTCGTAGACGACGACCCACTCCGCGCGGCTGGTGACGGTCAGCTCCAGCCGGCCGGGCCAGGTGAGCGTCACGCCGACGCCGTCGGGCATGCCGAAGCAGTCGTCCCACGGGCCGCGCTGCGGCTCGATGCGCTTGCCGGTGGGGAGGTGGTCCTCGCCGCGCTGTTCCTGCCAGGCGGCGGTGAAGTCGATGCGTACGCCGGTGTCCTCGCCCTGGTCCCCGGCCAGATGCCGGACGAACCAGGGGTGCCAGCCGGCCTGCGCGGGGAAGGAGTCGCCGACGGTCTCCACGGCGAGCGTGAGCGTCACCTTGTCCGGCTCCAGCTCGACCACCTGGGTCACGCGCCCCGGGTACGGCCAGGGGTCGGCGAGGTCGTACGAGAACGCGGCGGCGGCGTCGGCGGCGCGCACGGTCCGCCAGGCGGTGTTGCGGCCGGTGCCGTGGATGGCGTGCGGCGGGGCGTCGGCGGGGAGGCGGTGCTTGACGCCGCCGTTGCGGAACTCGCCGAGCGCCAGCCGGCCGCAGAAGGGGACCATGGGGAAGCAGCCGTAGCGGTCGCCGCCCCGCAGCAGCTCGGCACCGGCCACGCGGAGGCTCGCGACCCGGCAGCCGTTGCGGGGATCCATCGTCAACTCGGCGTCACCGGCGGTGAGACGTGTGGGCACGGGTCGAGCCTAGACGAGGGGTGCGGTGCGCCTGGCGGCGGGCGGCGGGGTGTACGGGGCCGCCTGGCGGCGGGGCGGGCCTTGGGGGCGCGGGCGCCGGCGGCGGTGGGCGCGGGCGTCGGTGCGTGGGCAGCGGGGGTGGGGGGAGCGGGTGGCCGCCGACGTGCGGGGCGGTGGAAAGGGCTCGTCGGAGGGGGACGGTTGCAGGCGCGTGGGGAGTCGGAGGCGGTCCGTGCGGGAAGCGGGCAGCCGCGCCGCTTGGCGAGCGTCCGCACGGCGGCGGCCGACGGGCACCGCGTCCGGCGCGCTGTGGTGATGCGCGTGTGAGTGGGCCTCGGGGCGAGCCCGGCGGTGATCCGCGGGCACGCATGTACGGGCAGGAACGCGCTGGCTCTTCGGGGCGGGAGATCCGGGGTCCTGCCCCGGGGACCGCTGGTCCGGGGCGGAGACCGGGAAGGTACCGGTGCTCGGACCCGGGCTCCCGGGCTCAGGGGGCCGTTGTCCGCCGGCCCCGGCGGAGCCGTCCGGCGGCGTGGGGCGGGCGGGCCCGCATGCGTGGCAACACGCCCGTGCTCGGGGGCCCGGGGCCTTGTCCGCGGCCCCGGTGGAGCCGGACGGCGGCAACGGTGTGGGGCGGGCGCCTGTGTGCCGGGACGTGCCCGCGTCCGGGGGCTGGCCCGGGGCCTCGGGCCCGTTGCCCCCTGGCCCCCGGCGGAGCCGGTCAGTGGCAACGGTGCGGGGCGGGCGCCTGCATGTGCCGGGACGTGCCTGCCTCCGGGGGCTGGCCCCGGGGCCCGGGGGCCGTTGTCCTCCGGCCCCCGGCGGAGCCGGTCAGTGGCGGCGGCGCAGGGCGCGGCCGAGGATGACCGCCGTGGCCACCGCCAGGGCCGCGGCCGGTGCCAGCCAGCGCAGGCCCGCCGTGGATACGGGCGCGTCGGCGGCCGGTGCCGGGGCGTACCGGCCGCGCGGCGGGGCGTGGTCGACCTCCTCCGCGCTGCGGCCGATCATCGTGCGCCGGGCGTGCGCGGCCTCCGGCTCCTCCAGCAGGTCGTCGGGCGGCTCGTCCGCGTCCTCCTCCTCGTCGGCGAGGGCGTCGAGTGCGTCGTCGGAGAGCGGGTCGAGCGACGGCGGCGGCACTTCGGCGTCGAAGACCTTGCCGGTGCCGGGCGGCGGCGTCTCGTCGCCCTGCTCGGGCGCCGGGATGCCGGGGATGGCGCGTTCGTTGTCGTCGCCGAGCCCGACATCGGGGCTGTCGGCCGGCTGCACCGCGTCGTCCGGAGGACCGGGCGGCTCAGCGGCCTCAGCCGCGTCCGCCCCCTCGGCCTCCGCCGCGTCCTCGGCTCCCGCCGCCAGCGGGTGCGCCTCCAGGCCCGCCGCCAGGTTCTCCGCGAAGCGCTCCAGCAGCCGTACGCCCACCGCCTCCGCCTGCGCCGACTCGACGGCCGCCAGCCGCCCCGTACTCGACACCGTGCCCCTGCACACCAGCTCCGTCGTCGCCTCGTCCGCCTCCAGCGGCGTGAGGGTCAGCGACGCCGTCACCGCCCCGCTGCCGCGCGACTCCTCGCCCTCGGCCTCGACGGAGACGGCGCCGTCCCCCGGCGTCAGCCGCAGCGTGCCGCGGTACGTGATGCTGGAGCCGGCGACGCGCAACCGCAGCCGGCCGCGCAGCGTGCCCGTGTCCTGCTCCTCCGCCCCGCCGGCGTCGAGCGTCAGCCCGGGGACGCTGCGGGCGACCCGCTCGGCGTCGGACAGGGCGCGGCGAACGGTTTCAGCGGGCTGCGATACGTACACCTCTCGCTCCATGGAGCGGAGCCTACCCACGGGGAACCTGCCCAGCACAGGGTTCTGCGGCGGGTGGGGGAACGGGTCACTCCACCGCCCCCGCGACCCGCCGTACCCACCCCGACCAGCGGAAAGTCCCCGCGGGGCGGGGCGGTGAGCCCCGCGCGGGACCGCGGGCCGCCCCGTGCTCACCTCGGATATCCCGGGTGCAGCAGCGTTGACGGCGCGAGGTCCGCCGCCCCCGGCGGCGGCGTCAGAGGGCCGGCACCGGGGGGCAGCGCCGGGGCGAAGGGGCGGTGGGCGGCGAGCACGAAGCCCCAGCGGCGGTCGCGGTGACCCGACGCGTACGCCGACGGGGCCAGCCCCGCGGCCCGCACGGTCGCCGCCACCGTCCACAGGCTGTGCGCCTCCTCCCCGGACCCGGGCCCCGGCTGCTCCGCCGGCTCCGCTCCCGACTCCGGCCCCGCTCCCGACGGCCCCGCTCCCGACGGCCCCGCTCCCGACGGCCCCGCTCCCGACTCCGCCCCCGATCCCGGTTTGGCCTCCGGCCCCCGCCCCGCCCACGACGCCGCGTGCACCACCAACCGCCCCCCGTCCGCCAGCGCCCGCCCCGCCAACCCGTAGAACTCCTGCGAATACAGCTTCGTGCTCCCCGTGTTCCGCGGCCCCGGCAGATCCGACACGATCACGTCATACCGCCCCCGCGGCGCCGACCACCGCAGCCAGTCAAACGCCTCCGCGTGCACCACCCGCAGCCGCGGGTCCCCGTACGCGTGCTCGTTGAGCCGGGTCAGCCGCGGGTCCTCGGCCGCCAGCCGGCTCAGCGCCGAGTCCACCTCGACGACCGTCACCTCCGCGACGTCCGCGTGCCGCAGCGCCTCGCGGGCCGCCAGCCCGTCGCCGCCGCCGAGGACGAGGACCCGGCGCCGCGAGTCCGGCGCGGCCAGCGCGGGCCGCATCAGTGCCTCGTGGTAGCGGCGCTCGTTCCGGGAGTCGACGCGCAACTGCCCGTCGAGGTACAGCGCCACGGGGCCGCCCTCGCCTCCGGTCAGCACGATCTCCTGAACGTCGGTCTGCTGTGCGACGCGCACCTCCGAGCCGTAGACCGCGTTTCTGGCCGCGCGTTCGAAGGGGGCGGACAGGAGTGCGGCCAGCGCGAGCAGCGCGAGGACGGTGGCGTTCCCCGCGAACAGCGCCCAGCGCGTGCGCCGGCTCAGGTCGCGCCGGAAGAGATACAGCACGAGCGCACACCCGGCCGTGGCGTTGACCGCCCCCGTGATGAGCGCGCTGGAGAGCTGCCCGAGCCAGGGCAGCAGGACGAACGGGAAGGCCAGCCCGCCGGCCAGCGCCCCCACGTAGTCCGCGGCGAACAGGTCGGCCACCGCGCCGCCCGGGTCCTGCCGCCGGACGCGCTGGATCAGCGTCATCAGCAGCGGCACCTCGGCGCCGATCAGCACGCCGATCGCCAGCGCGTACGCCACCAGCATGGACCGCGGCTCCCCGAACCACGCGAAGCACGCGTGGAGCGCCATCGCCGAGAGCCCGCCGAGCAGCGCGAGCACCGCCTCCACCGTGCAGAACGCGCCGGCCGCGCGGATCCGCAGCCGCTTGGCCAGCAGCGACCCGATGCCCATCGCGAAGACCATGACGGACAGCACGACGGACGCCTGCGTGACGGAGTCGCCGATCAGGTACGAGCCGAGGGCGACCAGCTCCAGCTCGTACACCAACCCGCAGGCGGCGCAGACGAAGACCGTGGCGAGCACGAGGAAACGCCCGGTGGCCGGGGGCACCGGGAGGGCGGGTGGCGGCGCGCCCGGCAGCGCGGGGGCGCGGCCGGGAGCGCGCGTCATCTGCTCGTACGGTTCAATCACGGAGGAACGATACTTTTGTGCCGGTGCCGCCCTTTGTCACCCACACGTGTGCAATATG
This sequence comes from Streptomyces sp. CNP082, assembly GCF_059570535.1. NCBI lineage: Bacteria > Bacillati > Actinomycetota > Actinomycetes > Kitasatosporales > Streptomycetaceae > Streptomyces > Streptomyces sp. CNP082. The sequence continues at coordinate 11,979 of NZ_JCANSZ010000040.1, read as the reverse complement.
CCCTGGAGGCAGGCGAATTGACCTGCGCACGGCACCGGCGGCGCCCGACGTCCGTCCTAGACCGGCTCCGTGACCCGCGCAGCCATCGTCGTCCGGGTCGCCACCAGGCGTCCTTCCTGTGGATACGAGTGCCAGGTGCGCCATCCGACGACGTCACCCTGGCGGTGCACCAGCAGCGCGGTGAACGCGTGCGGGCTGCCGGGGAACGTGCCCGCGAGCCCGCGCGGGTGGTCGGTGACCAGCGCCAGCAGCTCCTGGGCGCGGGACTCGAAGGCGCCCCGGGGCAGCGTCTCGACCCGGGCGGCGAACTCGTACTCCCAGCCGGCGACCTGCTTGGCCACGCCGAGAGGGAGCGGTGTGCTGGTGCCGGGCAGGCAGGCGACGGTCTCAGAACAGGCCGAGTCGCCCTCCCTGAGCAGCACTTGGTGCGAGGCCCCGAGCAATCTGAGCTGCACGTCGGCGGAGCCGAGGCGCAGATCGAGCACCGCGAGGGCGGGCATGGGGTCCATCCCGAGCCGCCATGCCAGGTCTTGGGCCCGGGTATCCGTGTACGAGGTCTTGAGAGTGGTGAGCATGGGTCGGCTCCGCAGGCAGGGTGAAAAGACATCGGGCCGCCCGCCTGGTGGCGGGATCACGGGTGCGGGCGCGGCCAGGAAGCTCGCGCCGGCAGAAAGGAAAACGCGCCCGGGAAATACGGAATCACGAAGTGCGGCCCGCCGACAGCGTTTTTACCCTTCTTCACCGGGTTTCCGTCGCGCGGGCGCGCGACTGGTCAGTTGTTCACTTCCTGACAACTAACACCCGCCGCCGCCTCCGTCACCTCCGCCACTCCCGCCTGAGTCCCCGCCCCACCCGGAGTCGCTGCCGCCCGAGCCGAAGGTGCCGCCATACCCCGTATCAGGGCCCCCGGAGTTCACTCCGGTCACAATGCCGCGCTGCCTGCCGGGCGTTAAGGCCACGATGAACAGGGCCGCGATCGCTGCGATCGCGGCAACACCGAGAATGACGAATCCCATCGGACCCTCCTAATCTCCCCCGCCCCCGCGGAGGTCCGCTGTACCTCCGGATGTGCCCGGCACAAGGCCGTCTCAACCCTCCGTCGTGCAAGCATGTCCCCATGGGACGCCCACCGCTCAGCAGCCGCCTGACCCCCTTCGTGACCACGATCTTCGCCGAGATGTCCGCCCTCGCCGTGCGCACGGGGTCGATCAACCTCGGCCAGGGCTTTCCCGACACCGACGGCCCCGAGGGGGTCCGGGAGGCCGCCGTACGGGCCCTGCGGGAGGGCCGCGGCAACCAGTACCCGCCAGGACCCGGGATCCCCGAGCTGCGCCGGGCCGTCGCCGAGCACCAGCGGCGGTGGTACGGGCTGGAGTGGGACCCCGAGTCGGAGGTGCTGGTGACCGCCGGGGCCACCGAGGCGATCGCGGCGGCGCTGCTGGCGCTGCTGGAGCCGGGCGACGAGGTGATCGCCCTGGAGCCGTACTACGACTCGTACGCCGCCGGCATCGCCATGGCCGGCGCCCGCCGCGTCCCGGTCACCCTGCGCCCCGACACGGGCAGCCCAGGCACCGGCGGCCCTGACACCCCCGGCGCCGGCCCCGCGTACCGGCTGGACCTCGACGAGCTGCGCGCCGCCGTCACCCCCGCCACCCGCCTCATCCTCCTCAACTCCCCCCACAACCCCACCGGCACCGTCCTCGACCGCACCGAACTGGAGGCCGTCGCCGCCCTCGCCGTCGAGCACGACCTCCTCGTCGTCACGGACGAGGTCTACGAACACCTCGTCTTCGACGGCGAGCACATCCCCCTCGCCACCCTCCCCGGCATGCGCGAGCGCACGGTGTCGATCTCGTCGGCCGGCAAGAGCTACTCCTTCACCGGCTGGAAGGTCGGCTGGGTCACCGCCCCCGCGCCGCTGGTCGCCGCCGTACGCACCGCCAAGCAGTACCTGACCTACGTCAGCTCCGGCCCCTTCCAGTACGCCGTCGCCGAGGCCCTGGCGCTCCCCGACTCCTACGTCACCGGCCTCCGCGCCGGCCTGCTGCGCAAACGCGACCTCCTCGCCGCCGGGCTGACGGAGGCCGGCCTGCGCGTCTTCCGCCCCTCCGGCACGTACTTCATCACCGCCGACATCACCCCGCTCGGCGAGACGGACGGCGTCGCGTACTGCATGTCGCTGCCCGAGCGCTGCGGGGTCGTCGCGGTGCCGACCCAGGTGTTCTACGACGATCCGGACGCCGGGCGCAGCATCGTGCGGTTCGCGTTCTGCAAGAAGGACGAGGTGCTGGCGGAGGCCGTACGGCGGCTGAAGGAGGGCCGTTCGGCGTAAGCCGGGAGGCCGCGGGGTACGCGACTGCCCGGCGGGCCGTACGGGCGGGAACTTCCTGCTCCCGCCCGCGTGATCACACCTTCTCGTACACCGACACGTGCGAGCGGCTCGCCGCGTCGAACGGCCGCCGGTCCCACCCGGCGTAGCGCTCCCGCAGCCGCATCCCCGCGAGCCGCGCCATCAGGTCCAGCTCGCTCGGCCAGCAGTAGCGCAGCCGCAGCGGGTTCAGCGTGGTCCCGTGCGCGTCGAATGCCACGCGCTGGTACGTGACCGCCTGCGCGACCGGGTCGTGGAGCAGGAACTCCATCTTCACCGCGTCCTTGGTCAGGGCGCGGGTGGCGACCCGCTGGTCGCGGTCGAACTCCTTGAGGTCCTGGATGAAGCACTCGACGACGAACAGCCCGCCGGGCTGGAGGACCGCGGCGACGTTGCGGAAGCAGTCGACCTGCCGGTCCTGGTCGGGCAGGTTGAACAGGGTGTTGAAGACCAGGTACGCGAGGTGGAACGGTCCGTCCACCGGCACGTCGGCCATGTCGCCGATGGTCACCGGGATGTCGGCGCCGCCGGGCTTCGCGCGCATCTGCTCGACCATGGCCGTCGAGCCGTCCACACCCTCGACGGCGTAGCCGCGCGCGGCCAGCGGCAGCGCCACGCGGCCGGTGCCGACGGCGAGTTCCAGCGTGCGTGCGCCCACGGGGACGAGGCCGGCGAGGAAGTCGACGCTGGGGGTGGGGTCGTAGGGGTCGCCGTGGTCGTACTCGTGGGCGTAACGGTCAAAGAACGCGGGATCGTTGAGTCCGGTCACGGTGGGGGATTCAAGCAGCGGGGGCGGGGCGGCGCGAGCGAATAACCGCGGGGGCGCGGACCGTACGGGCACGGGCTTCGCGCGCGGTACGGCCCCAAGCCCCCTGCGCCGTACGGCCCCAAGCCCCCTGCGCCGTACGGCCACGGGGCCCCCGCGCCCGTACCGCGCACGCGTCAGGGGCGGGTGTCCCGCCTGCCGGCGGGGCACCCGCCCCTGCTCGCGGACGGCTACTTCGTCTCCAGATCCCGCCGACGGAAGCCCACGAGGCCCAGCCAGACCAGCCCCACCGCGATCGCCGTCAGCACCAGCAGCGGCGGCCACGAGACGTCCTTGGCCGGGAGCTGCGGCACGTGGCCGAAGGGGGACAGGTCGGTCAGGACGTCCGGGAACTTGAGGATCTCGCCGAGGTAGTTGACGACGAAGCCGTAGACCGGGACCACCCAGGCGAACGTCACGGCCCGCGGCACCCAGCCGAAGAGGGCGACCGCCACGCCCATGGCGACCCACAGGGCGGGGGAGTAGGCCAGGGCCGAGCCGACGATCTTGAGGAACAGCTCCCCGTCGCCGGTGGACGCGGCGCCCGAGGCGCCGAAGCCGATGCCGGCGAACAGCAGCAGCACCGTGCCGCCGGCCGCGCCGATGATCACGTGGCTGAGCACCCAGCGGCTGCGGGACAGCCCGGTGGCGAGCAGCGGCTCGGCGCGGCCCGCGGACTCCTCGGAGCGCGGGCGCAGGGCGGCCATCACGACGTAGATCGAGCAGACGACGGCGACGACGACCATCACCACGGAGGCGAAGGACTCCGCCATGCTGCTGCCGCCGATCTTGGCCAACTGCTCTTCCAGCTCGGTGACGCCCTCGATCATCTCCTCGACGTCGCCGAGGATCGACCCGTACATCACGCCGAGCACCAGCGCGCCCGCGCCGAAGCCGAGCAGCAGCCCGCGGTGCAGCCGCAGCGCGAAGCCCAGCGGGGTGGTCAGGGCTTCGGAGCCGGTGGGGCTGCCCAGGCGGGCGGCCTTCAGGCCCGCGCCGACGTCGCGGCGGGTGCTGAGGACGAAGCCGACCGCCGCGCACGCCACCGCCGCGACGAGCACGAGCAGCAGCGGCCACCAGCGGTCGTCGACGAAGACGTACGTGCGCTGGACCCAGCCGATCGGGGAGAGCCACGACAGGAAGTCGTTGCCGACGTCGCCGGCGGCGCGCAGCGCGTACGCCGCGCCGATGACGGCCATCGCCATGCCGGACGCGCCGCGGGCGTACGCGGTGATCTGCACGGTGATCGCGGCGACGGCGGCGAACAGCAGGCCGATGGCCGTGTGCGCGAGGCCGTAGAGCAGCGCGCCCTGGCCGTCGACGCCGTCGACGCCCATGCCGGACATGCCGGCGGCGATCAGCAGCCCGAGCACCAGGTTGGCGATGGCGGCGACGGTGAGCGCGGCGGCGAGGTAGGAGTGCCGGCCGACGACGCCGGAGCGGACGAGTTCGGCGCGGTTGGTCTCCTCTTCGGCCCTGGTGTGCCGGGAGATGATGAGCACGCTCATGATGCCGACGAGCACGGCCATGAAGCCGAGCATCTGGTGGCCCGTCATCGAGCCGATGTTGTAGTCGTCGAGGTAGTGCTCCGGGCCGGTCATGGCGAGGCCGGCGGGGCTGTCCATGGTCTCGGCGACGTCGGCCCGCTTCTTGGGCGTGTTGTACGACGTGTCGAAGCTGCTGACGCTGGAGACGGTCCCGAGGAGCAGCGCGAGCACCCACACGGGCAGCCGCACGCGGTCCCGGCGCAGCGCGAAGCGGATCAGCGTCCCGGTGCCGGCCAGCGCGCTGGTGCTCTCGGAGGGGCGCGTGATTGCGGGGGGTCGGGACTTCGTCGCACTGGCGGCGCCGGTGGCGCCCGTGCCGTCCGTGTCGTTCGTGGCGGAGGGGGTGGCAGACATCAGACTGCTCCCGCCTCCGCGTGGTGGCCGTTGTTCTCCAGCTCGTCGCCGTAGTGGCGGAGCATCAGTTCCTCGAGTGTGGGGGGATGGCTCACCAGGCTGCGGATGCCGAACTCGCCGAGGCGGCGCACGGCGCCGTCCAGGTGCTCGCCGTCGACGGCGAAGTGCACCCGGCCGTCGTCGGTACGGAGCTGGTGGACGCCCGGCAGGTCGTCCAGGCCGGTGGCGGGCCGCTCAGTCTCGGCCTCGATGGTCGTACGGGTCAGATGGCGCATCTCGCTGAGCGTGCCGGACTGCACGATCTTCCCCAGCCGGATGATGCTCACCCGGTCCGCCAGCTTCTCCACCTGCGCGAGGATGTGGCTGGACAGCAGGACGGTCTTGCCCTCGGCCTTCGCCCGGATGATGACGTCCTGGAAGATGACCTCCATGAGCGGGTCGAGGCCCGCGGTGGGCTCGTCCAGCAGGAGCAGCTCGGCGTCGGAGGCGAGGGCGGCGACGATGGCCACCTTCTGCCGGTTCCCCTTGGAGTAGCTCCGGCCCTTCTTGGTCGGGTCGAGGTCGAAGCGCTCGATGAGGTCGTCACGACGCTGCTTGTCGATGCCGCCGCGGAGCCGGGCGAGCAGGTCGATGGCCTCACCGCCGGTGAGGTTGGGCCACAGCTCGACGTCCCCCGGCACGTAGGCCAGCCGGCGGTGGAGGGTGACTGCGTCGGCCCACGGGTCGCCGCCGAGCACCTGGGCGGTGCCCGTATCGGCGCGCAGCAGGCCGAGCAGCACGCGGATGGTGGTGGACTTGCCGGCGCCGTTGGGGCCGAGGAAGCCGTGCACCTCGCCCGTCTCCACGTCGAGGTCGAGCCCGTCGAGCGCCCGGGTCCGGCCGAATGTCTTGGTCAGGCCGGTGACGGTGATTGCCTTGGTCATAGCATGTAAGCTACACGAACCTTCACAAATTTGTGAAGTTAAGGAAGCGTTAGGGTCGAACCTGACGGGGCTGGACGGGGAGAACGTAGAAACGTGGCAGATCAGCAGCGCGATGAGCGCGGTGGGCGCGAAGAGCGCGGCGAGGGCGCGCAGGGCATAGAGCGCGCGCCCCGCGACGAAGAGGCCGTGTCGAGATTCGTGGAGCGGGTCGCCGCCGAACTTACGGAGATGGGCATGCAGCGCATGTCGTCCCGGGTCTTCGCATGCATCCTGGCGGACGACGCGGGCGCCCTGACCGCCGCGGGGGTGGGCGAGCGCCTCCACGTGAGCCCGGCCGCGGTCTCGGGCGCGGTGCGCTACCTCGCGTCGGTCGGCCTCATCACCCGCGAACGCGAACCGGGCTCGCGGCGCGAGCGCTACCGCATCGAAAGCGACCGCTGGTACCAGATCTTCGCCCAGCGGGAACACGCGATCAGCCGCTTCGCGCAGACCCTGGACTCGGGCATCAGCCTCCTGGGTGCGGGCACCCCGGCGGGCCGGCGGGTCGAGGAAACGGCGGAGTTCTTCACGTTCCTACGGGAGGAGAACGGCCGCCTGGAACAACGCTGGTGGGACTTCGTCAAACGCCGCGACGACGCGAGAGCGACGGGGGAGTAGCCCCCGCCCACCCCCGCCCAGCCCCGACCACCGCCCACCCCCGACCACCGCCCAGCCCTGGCCCGGCCCCGGCCCCGCCCCCACCCGGAACGGCCGCGCCCCCACCCCGTACAGCCAATCCCGCGAAGGCGGCACCGCCCTCGAACGCCTCCGAACCGTCCCTCGCCCGCCCGGGCCGACTTTCGCCCCGCCGCGCGCACCCGCCAGCCCGCCGAGACCGGGCTGGCGACCGCTCGACGGCCCCAGGTGCACGCCACGAGGGCGAACTCTGGGTAACCCGTGAATCAAAAGCGCATAAATCGCCCACGCGGCCCGAGTTTTGCTCAACGACACGCACCCAACGGCCCCGAGAGGGCCACCGGCATCAGTCGACGCGCGGGGCAGCTTGCCGACGGGCGGCCTCCGCTGCGAACTGCTGCAAGTCGCGCGGTGTGCACCCGAACTCCTGGCGCAGGGCCCGGGCCAGGTGCTTGGTGTCGGTCCACCCCCAGAGCTCGGCGACGGCGGTGACCGTGCGGTTCCGCATGGCGGGATTGCTGAGGTCTCGCTGGATCCGGAACAGCCGCTCGCGGCGCACCCAGTCTCTGAAGGTCAGCCCTCGTCCCTGGAACAACTGCTGCACGCGGCGCTCAGTGATGCGGTGCTGGTATGCGACGCCCTGAATGCTGAGGTGTGGGTCGCGGAGGTTCGCGCTCGTGTAGGCCATGATCCGGTCGAGGAAGTCGTTGGCGGGCTGGTCGATCTCCTCGTTCGGTACGTCGAGCAGCGTCCCGAGCAGAAGGGTCGTCAGCGTGTCGGTCATGGAGCCCGCGGAGTACGGGGAGCCGAGTGCTTCCAGTACGTTGCCGACCTCCGACAGGGCGGCGTGGCACACGGCGCCGATTCCCGAGTTCGTCGGCACGCTTATGCCGCTGCGGCGGGACAGCGTCCGTGCGTTCGCGCCGAGGAGCCCGTGGGGCAGGCCGATGACGACGACGTCGCACTTGTTCGGCAGGACCAGCGTGTACGGCCGGGTGGTGTCCAGGACCAGCACCTCTCCCGCGCGCACCTTCCGCTCGGGTTCCTCGTCCTGGATCACCCGAGCCGTGCCGCCGCGGTGCAGGGTGACCTTGAACAGGTCCGGGTCGGTCGAGCAGCCCCGCTTTCGCTGTACGACGTGTGGGGTGCAGCGCACCCGTCCGGCGCGCACCTGCCCGCCGTCTGCTGATTCAACGGCGGCCCGGAAGGGGCTGTCTCCGTAAGCCGTCACGTGCAAGGGCAGGAGGAGCCCGGAAACGGTGCGCTGGAGGGCGTCTGCGTGTTCGATACGTGGGAGGTGCTGCTTGTCCACCTGCTCGCCTCCACAGTCGGCGAAGTTCAGTGAAGCACCCATCGGTGCGGCCCGGTTTCGCATTGCGGAGAAAGGCCGTTGCGCGCGGTGGAGAATCGGCCAGCCGTCCCGTGCATACCTTCGGTGCAGGCCGCGCGTCCGGAGCGAGCGCACCTCCGCCCGGCAAACCCAGGGGGATCACAATGAACGGCGACCAGACGCCGAAGATGACATACCGCGACGACCAGTCCGTGATCGGCGTGCAGGGCGTGAGAACCGGGCCGGTCACGGCCCGGAGCGGGCCCCCGGAACTCGGCGGCCGAGAGCCTGCCCCTGGCGCAACTCCTCGTCGCGGACAGAGAGGAACTGCGCAACCCTCGACGAGAAACGCAACTACCCGATTCGACAGTGTGGCCGAGGGGGCGTGAGTGACTACACCCGACGGGTCGGGACAGCGGCCGTGGGAAACACCACGCGGCACCCCGATGCCGGGCAGCGAACCACACGCCCTGCCACAACGGCCCCACGGCCCGCCCAAGTCGGCCCCCGGCCTGCACGCCGGCGCGACGCCGTCCGCGTCCGGCCAGGCCACCAACGGGGTCAATCTACGTGTCAGTAACCGAATCTTGTGGGTCGGTGAGGCGTACTACCCTCTCCAGAACCTCGCCCGGATCTACACGCTCACCATCTATCCGAACCGCATGAAGGCCGTTACGCGCTTTCTCAAGCGGATGTTGATCATCGGTGGGGCAACGATGTTGCTCTGGGTGCTCGACAAGGTGGCAACGGAGTCGGACACACCGTACAGCGAGGGCTCGGACGGTGTTCCCGGCGCGCTGATCACTCTGCTGTTCGTCGTCGCGGCCGTCTCAGCAGTCTATGCGCTCATGGACATGCTTCAGGTGGTGGGATCCGCCCCGCAGTTTGTCCTCGCCGCAGAGACCAACGGTCCCTCAACCGCCGTGGTGACCAGCAAAGACCGGGAACAGCTACGGCAACTGGCGTACCAGATCGCCGCCTCGATCGAGAACCCGCATGCGGAGTTCGAGGTACGGGTCGAGACCATCTCGATCAGCCCAAAGCACTACCACTTCGGCGACAACGTCAACATGTACGGCGGCACCGGCAATGTAGGAAAGGCCAGTTAATGAGCGGCGGAGCGCAGAACCACTACGGCGACAACGTCAACGTGTACGGCGGTAGCAATAACATCGGGAAGCAGACAAACGTAGCCCCGCAGGGACAACTCCCCCCGGAGTTGCGCCAGCAACTCGATACCCTCCTCACACTGGCCCAAGAGCTGCGCGCTCAACTCCCACCGGCCACCGCCCAGGCGCTCGACGGGAACCTCCTGGCGCTACGCCCTGACGGGGCGGTAGAACCGCAGGAGCGCCAGAACGCTCTCCTCACCGTCGCAGGCATCGCCGCCACTGCTGGCACACTCGGTGTCCCGGTGATCGAGGCGGTCAACAGCATCCTGGGATTGCTCGGCATGGGTTAGCCCGAGGCCGAGCGCTGGTTCGCGCTCGGCATGGGTTAGCCCGAGGCCGAGCGCTGGTTCGCCGACCTGACCCGCCGCAAACTCCGCCGGACGCCATACTCGAAACCCTCGCCGCATACTTCACGCGAATTGACGCCTCAGAAGACTAGATGTTGCGGGCCATGATGTTGTTGACGCCTGCGGTCATCGGATTTCGTTGTCGGGATGCTGCGCATCGTAAGCCTGGCGGGCATGGGCGATGGTGTCTCGGTGCTCGAGTGACCAGTCGGCCAGTGCTTTGACGAGGTGGGTCAGGCTTGCGCCGGTGTCGGTGAGTCGGTAGTGGACCTGGGCGGGCACGGTTGGGTAGACGGTCCGAAGTACGAGGCCGTCGCGTTCCAGCCGGCGCACGGTCAACGTCAGCATCCGCTGGGAGATTCTATCGATGGCACGCTGAAGCTGCCGGAAGCGCCGCGCCCCGTTCGCAAGCTCGACGATCACAAGGACCGACCACTTGTCGCCCACGCGGTCGAGAACATCGCGGATACCGCAGTCGGGATGGTCCGGCTGTCCGCACGGTTCCAGCTCCGCGGGCCCAGCGGTTACATCGGTGTGCGTCACTGACATGAGACTGCCTCCTTGTGGGCCGATTGCGGCCGGTTCAGGATCGCCGTAGTTACTGAAGAGAACCACGGTAGGAGATCGAACCGAAATGATCATGGTGACCGGTGCGAACGGACAGCTCGCCTCCCTCACGCTCCAGGTTCTGGCCGACCGGAAGGTGCCTGCCCTGGGTGGAAGCCGAACCCCCGTCGACGGGCAGCGTCACCTGGACTTCGACGACCCCACCAGCCTGGACCTCACTGGTGTCTCGACGCTGGTCCTGGTCTCGGCCGGCTATGCCGAGGACGACCGGGTCATCGCTCGGCACCGGGCCCTGCTCGACGCTGCGGTCCGCGACAGCGTCGCGCACGTGATCTACACCAGTCTGACCGGCACCGGGAATCACCTCGGGTTCGCGCTCGCCCACCGTGCCACTGAGGACCTGGTCAAGGGCAGCGGGCTCGGGTGGACGCTCTTGCGCAACGGGCTCTACGCCGAGCTCTTCGGGGCGTTGCTGACGTGGACCCCCGATGGCCTGGAATCGGCCTTCGGCGACGGCGCTCTGTCTGCGGTGGCTCGGGCGGACCTGGCCGCAGCCGCAGCCATCGTTGCCAGCCACCCGACCGCGCACATCGACAAGACCTACGACTTGGTCGGCGACCCGATCACCGCCGGCGACGTCGCCGAACGTCTCGACGTCGCCCACCGAGCAATCGGGCTGAGCGAGTACCGCGCCCGGCTCCTCGCGGACGACGCGCTGCTGCCGTTCCAGCCGCCGATGCTCGCCTCGATCGCCACCAGCGTTCGCCATGGGTTCCTCGGCAACTCCAGCCCAGACCTCGTGGGACTGCTCGACCGACCGCTGACCGACGCGCTAACCGTTGCGGCGGACACCGCGGCCACGATGCGTCCCGGCGCACGCTGACGCGGAATGCTCATCGCAACGCGCCGCTGTCCCTCGAAGGTCGTCGGCACCTGGTCGAACCCTGCCGCCCCCGTCCCATCGCCCACGTGGCCGCTGAGATGGGTATCTCTCGAGCGTGCGCATCGAAGCGGGTCAACCGCTACCGCCAGGGTGGCCTTCGTCGAGAAAGACTCATTGTGTGTAGACCTCGATGGTCGATTTTCCGGCAATCAGTGCTACAACACACGCGAGTTCCCGCACCTGTTGGGCATCGAGAGACTGGCCGACGACGAGCAAGCTTCGGCCACCACCGGGCGGCACTGCAAGCGCTACTGCCAACCCAAGTGTCACTTCGGGAGTTCCCGCATCATCGGTTGTGACCGCGGTTTCCGGGAATAAGGAAACGCTGCCGTCCCTGAAGACCTGGGGTGTACTGATAAGCCCAAGGCCAGTGCCGATCGCGGTCGGGAAGCTCTCAAGATACGCCCCGCTATCGGAGAGGTGTTCACCTAAGAAGGAGGCGAAGGCGGAGCCTATATCGAAGTCAGTGTCGATCGATCCAATTTCGACAACCCCGCTGCAGATTTGCCAGAGTACCGGACCGTCCTCGGTCTCAGGCAATGCCACCAACCCGCATGAGAGCATGCCGTCATCGAGGAAGGTTCGCCGAGTGTGCATCAATGCCTCGACGATCGAATCCTGAGTATCCTGCGAGCGGCTGGAAAAGGAGAGTCGAGTTAGTTCCGCGAACCGTTCATGTGCAAGACCTTCATCAGTCAGGTTTTCTCAGCGAGTTTCGCTCCATGTGTTGTTGAGGATGAGGGCGGCTTGGGCGATGACGCCGATGCGGCTGGGGCTGAGCGTGATGTGCTGGAGTGCGCGCCAGCGCTGCTTGAGGGTGGCGGCGGCACGTTCGCCCACGGCTCGTAGACCGCGTAGCAGTCGGTCGTGGCTGCGGTTGTCCGCACATAGCGGCTTGGGCCGGTCGGGATGGGTGGAGGTGGGGGTGTGGATGCCGATGCCGGCACC